>CAMYLW010000015.1:13547-32367 GCA_947259475.1 Thermodesulfobacteriota bacterium | reverse complement strand
CACCAATGGTATCGAGAATAAGCACATCCACCTGGGCTCCCCTGCCCTCTCCGGCGGGCAGTTGGCTTCGAAGTAGGGTTTGCCAACCACTCTGCGACGCCAGCTTGAAAACCTCTTCGAATCGTTGCTGATTGCGCGGTGCCAGAATGAGACAAAGATCAGAAAATTCCTGGCGCAGCCGGGAATAAACTCTGAGGATAATATCCTCCTCTCCCGGGTGAGTACTACCTGCAATCCACGTTGCCAATGGCTGGGTCCATTCAAGTTCCCTGACTAGCTCCTCCCGCTCCTGTACAGCGCTCTTGGACATAGGTTGGTCGAACTTTAAGTTACCAGTTACCCGTATTTTGGCAGCCTCAACCCCGAGCATCCCTACTCGTCTGGCATCTTCCTGGCTCTGCATACTGAAGACATCGATATTATTGAAAGCCCGGGAAAAAAATCTTCGCCATAGCCTATAACGGGGCAACGATCGATCCGAAATTCTACCATTCACCAGGATGATTGGAGTCCTCTCTCTTGCCAAACACCAAAACAAATTCGGCCACAGGTCTGTCTCCACCAAAACAAAGAGACTCGCTCCAATGCTCTTCACCGTCCTTTGCATCAGCCACCAGAAGTCCAGCGGCATATAGAGAAAGTGGCAGTCCAGGGAGGTCAGCTTCTGGCGGGCAACTTGCTGTCCTGACTCAGTCGTGGTGGTAATAAGAATTTTGTAGTCAGGGAATTGTTTTCTCAGGGTGTGCACCAAGGAAACAACAGATAGAACTTCACCCATGGAAAGAGCGTGCACCCAGATCACTTCACCGCTTATTGGTCTCGTCAGAGCCTTAAGACCGACTCCCAAGCGAGGACCAAGATTCTGGCGGTATTTACCGGTGAGCGCTCTCCGTAGAGCTAGATAGAGAATAACACCTGGGAATGCCAACAGCCACAGGACATTATAGAGCCAGAACATGTGGGAGGCCCGCAGATATTTGTAGGTTGTTTCTCTGTGGTCTCATCGTCCTTTGAACTTATTTGTTCACCTGACCACTTACGTTTGTCACGGTTTTGACCGTAGAATTATTATCGCCTTGGGCGAACTGCATGTCATATAAACGACAGTACTCACCATCGCACTCCATCAACTCATCGTGCCGCCCCTCTTCTACAATGCGACCATCTGAGATAACCACTATACGGTCCGCATTTTGGATGGTGGAAAGTCGGTGAGCTATAACCAGGGTTGTCCTTCCGGCCATGAGGTTCTCTAGAGCCTTTTGCACCTCCAACTCCGCTTCACTGTCCAGCGAGGAAGTGGCCTCGTCCAGAATAAGGATAGGCGCATTCTTTAGCAGTGCCCTGGCGATGCACAGCCGCTGTCTTTCCCCCCCTGACAGCCGCGCCCCTTGCTCACCGATTAAGGTGTCGAAACCCTGCTCCATTTTCATAATGAAATCATAGGCGTTTGCTGCCTTCGCCGCAGCGGTTATTTCTCCGTCGCTCTTATTGATATCACCATAGGCAATATTGTTTCGCACAGTGTCATTGAAGAGAATGGTCTGCTGGGTCACTATGCCTATCTGGTTCCGGAGTGAATCCATGGTCACATTCCGCACATTAATACCATCGATCAGCACGGCCCCATCAGAAACTTCATAGAACCGGGGAATCAAATCCACCAAGGTGCTCTTACCTGCCCCGCTCACCCCCACAATTGCAATGACCTCGCCGGCAGACACCTTGAGATTAATATCCCTGAGCACCGGTTCGTTTTCGTAACGAAATTGCACATTGCGGAGCTCAAGCTCCCGTTGGATGGGTGGCAGATGAATGGCATCCGGTTCGTCTTGAATTCCCGGCGAAGTATCCAGGACATCATAGATCCTTTTGGCCGCCGCGATTCCCTCCTGCACCACATTGTTTACTCTACTCAGTCGTTTTATCGGCTCGTACAGCAGAAGCAAGGCGCCTAAGAATGAGAAAAACTCTCCAGGCGTGGATACCCCTTCGATGACCCTATAACCCCCGTAGAGAATAACAAAGACAATAGCGATACCGCCAAGAAATTCCATCAAAGGTGAAGAGAGGGCACGTACCATCACTGACTTCATTAAATAGCGAAAGTATCGAATGTTTTCCCTGTTGAAGCGCTCTTTTTCATACTCCTCCATCCCAAATGCCTTGACAATGCGGCTCCCACTGATTGTCTCATGAAGAATTACGGAAATGACCCCCATAGATTCCTGGCTCTTGGTACTTATCCGGCGAAGCATTCTGCCAAACTTCACAACTGGAAAAAATGCAAATGGTAAAACCACCATGGAGATCAGGGAAAGCTGCCAATCCCTAATGAACATGACGGCCAATAGTCCAACTAGGGTCAGTGGATCTTTGAGCAACCCGGTAATCGCATTGGAGACAGCTCCCTGGACTAAATTTACATCGTTGGTGACGCGAGACATTAAGAGCCCTGTGGGCATTCGGTCGAAAAAGGAAAGAGGGAGTCTCTGCAGGTGGTCGTAAAGCTGCTGCCTCAAGTGAGCAACTATGCGTTGGCCAACATAGCTCATCGAATACGCATGTCCCCACTCGGTCAGAGCTTTAATTGTAAAGACCAAAAACACAACGATAGACAGAAACTTGAGCGTTTCTGCATTCTTCTTTATAAATATGTCATCTAAAACCGGTTTGACCAGATAGGGCAAAGCTGCGGTACATATAGCCACCCCCACCATGCACACCATGGCTATGGCCAGCCGGTGCCAGTGTGGTTTTACCAGTTCCAATAATCTTCGGTACAGATTCATGGGATGATTATCCTCTTCCCATCAACTCCAGGGCCATGGCTGCTGCTCTGGCTGAGGCACCTGGGCCTCCCAACTTCTCGCGCACCTCCGAAAACCGCTGCCTTATCCAGGCCTGACGCTTGCTGTCTTCGAGTATGCCAATGGCCTCCTGGGCTATTCGCTCCGAGGTAACTTCATGCTGGATTAACTCCGGCGCCACTGTTTCCCCGGCGACAATATTCGCCAGAGCCACATGTTCCACCTGTACCAATCTTTTGCCAAGCCAGTAGGTCAAAGGATTCACTTTGTACACCACAATGAGGGGAGTGCCCAGAATAGCAGCCTCCAGGGTGACAGTGCCGGAGGCTGCGATGACCATCTCACACATCTGGATGACTTCATGGGTATTATTCTCAACCACCGTCAGATCCAGATCTCTTCCCCTCAAATAGGATGTTACCTCTTCGTGGCCTATGGTGGAGGCGAGAGGCAGAAGAAATTCAACTGAAGAAATCTCCCTGGCGATAATTGTGGCCGCATCAAGCATCACCGGCAGCAGCTTCGATATCTCGCTAAGTCGACTTCCTGGAAGCAGCCCAACCAGAAGACTTGCTTCGTTCTTCAGGTAACGGCTACGAGGTATGGCCTCTTCATCTTTGACCCTAATGACATCCAGCAGGGGATGACCCACAAAGGAGACTTTTACATCTGCCTTTTCATATATTGCTTCCTCGAAGGGAAGAATTACTACCATCCTGTCCACCCGTTGACTTATGGTATTTATCCTCCCCGAACGCCAGGCCCATATTTGGGGACTGATATAGTACATGACCTGAATGCCCAGCTTCTTTGCTTTCCCGGCGACCGTCAGATTGAACTCAGGGTAATCTATTAAGATAACCAGGTCAGGTTGCCAGGAGTGCAGGGTTGCTGAAACCAGACGAAACACCTGCAGGATGGTGAACAAACGCCTCACTCCGGGCAGACCAACAACGCCCATCTCAGTAGCATTCCGGAGGAGTTCCACACCTGCCTCCTGCATGTGGACTCCCCCCACCCCCCGAAAAGAAATGGAGGGATCTACAGTGCGGATGGCCTGCACCAAATTACCGCCATGTAGATCCCCCGAGGCTTCTCCTGCTATGATCAAGATTTTCTTGGCCATGGCCCCTTTTTGTACTGCCCGGCTGTGGAAATGCAACCGTATCCGAGGGGAACTCAGCCAAGCCCGAAACCAATTCCCAGTCGCCCCCCCTGTTGTTGAATGAGTTCACTCACCTGCGTGGCAACCTCAAGGGCCTTACGTCCTTCCTCCCCGCTCACCATGGGCTTCGCGCCGGTGCACACTGATTCTGCAAATGCTCGTAGCTGCTCTTCAAGGGGGTCAGTGTCGACAACGGGCAGCTGCTGATACTCTATTTCCGGAAACCCATCAGCACCTTTTTCAGGTAGTTTACGAAACAGTTCCACTTCCCTCTCGGCATAGTCCAAAGACAGATAGCTGTCCGGTTGAAAGATTCGTATTTTCCTCATCCTCTTTGCTGAAATACGGCTGGCAGTAACGTTGGCAATACAGCCGTTCGCAAATTCCAGTCTCACGTTAGCGATATCAGTATGAGGAGTAAGGATTTTAGCTCCACCCACCCTTAGATCCTCCAATGGAAATGGCACCAAACTCAGGATGATATCTATATCATGGATCATCAGATCCAAGATCACATCAACCTCAGTACCACGTTCAGTAAAGGAGGCGAGTCGATGAGACTCCACAAACAGTGGCTGCTGCACATATTCTCTTGCAGCAACTACTGCAGGGTTGAATCGCTCCAGATGTCCCACCTGAAGCACCAGGTTATTCGCCTTTGCCAGTTGAACGAGGGAATCCGCCTCCTCCAAGGTAGCTGTCATGGGTTTCTCAACGAGCACGTGAATGCCAGCCTCCAGAAGATCACGAGCAACCTGACAGTGATCCTGGGTAGGCACTACCACGCTGGCAGCATCAACCTTGCCAATAAGTTCCCGGTGCGACGCACATGCCTGGCATGAAAAATCCTCAGCCATTCGTCGCGCCCGGCTTGGCTCGATGTCAGCTACAGCTACCAGATTAGTCTCTTCCAGGGCCGCGTATTTCTCCGCATGAAACTGACCCAGGTAGCCAACTCCGACTACAGCCATCCTTGGAGCCGAAGAGTTGACCGTAATTCTTGGCTTCACAGCCAAAAGCGCGTTCCTACTGTCCCCCACTTCCGTTTCAAGCTGGTTCAACTCCAGCATCAATCCATCTAACTCTGAAGCTTCCCGGTCCGCTGGCCTGCTTAAGATGGCAATCCTGGCATCGTCGGCAGCCTGGATCATCTTTTCCCTGTCAAACATCAATGTTCTGTCAGCTTCCACAACCAACACCGAAGCGCCCACCTCTTTCATGGTCTTGATGGTCTGAAGCCCTACAGCAGGAACATCGAAACGCAGGTCTTGATTGGGCTTGCAAACCTTCACAACCACCACTTCGCTTTTTCCCAAACGACCTCCGCGCCTGATTGTCTCATCAGTTCCTTCTATAGCCTCCACTGCCAGTACTGCCTGATCCCGAACCAAGATACACTGCCCTATGTCCAGTTTGCCGATCTCTTTGGCCAGGTTCCAGCCGAAGTTGATGTCTCGTCTCTCCCTGGCGTTGGGCCTGCGCCGCGTCAGGATTCCAGGGGGGGCCAGCAGTTCTGGCAGGAAAAGGGTCGAAGGTCTGACTCTTATTCCGTGCGCTTCCAGTTCTTCGGTAAAAGCCCTTAAAATTGCATCGTCTTTTTTGTGGAGCATCCGGGCGAGCAACCGTACGGCCTTCCAGTCCGGTCTGATCTTGCTGAAGAGCTTGGTTTTGGCCACCGCCCCCGCCATCGCCACTTCAGTAACCTGGGCTTTCTGAAAGGTCTCTATCATCCGGCCCAGCTTCCCCAGGCTCACCCAAGAACATACGTCCACCTCGGATTCCAGTAGCTCGTCGGCCTCTCCTTTAAGGGCCACCGCCACTACCTTGACTCCGTTTTGCCTTGCTGCCCGGGCGAAGAGGATAGGAAACTGTCCCCCTCCCGCAATAAGTCCAATTGTTTTCATTGGTTCACTGTGTACTTCTTTCAGGTGATGGCAGACTCACCGGCCCAGGAACAAACATTCCCTTCCAGATCACCGAGTAATGCCACGCTGTGACCACCGGATAAAATCCACCAGTATTCTCACTTCATCCACGTCTCCAAACTGACTCTCAGCCACCTCCAGCGCTTCTTTGAGAGTCCTCTCGGTCAGAAACAAGATACGATAGCACTGCTTCAAGATTTTGAGCGTCATGGCGGGAAAGTTCCTGCGCTTTAGCCCAACGGTATTCAGCCCGTAGAGCTTGGCGCGATGTCCAGATACAAGCATGTATGGAGGTATATCCTTGGTTACCCCGGTCTTACCACCAATGTAAGCGTGGGTGCCGATCCGAACAAACTGGTGTACGGCAGATAGCCCACCCAGTGTTGCGTGATCACCGACAGTCACATGCCCGGCCAAAGTGGCAGCATTGGCCATGATCACATGATTGCCGATAATGCTGTCATGCGCCACATGACTGTAGGCCATGAATAGATTGTTGTCACCTATCTTGGTTAGCTCATCCCCGCCAACGCTGCCGCGATTAATAGTGACAAACTCCCGAATAGTATTGTCATTACCGACGATGGTCTCAGTTCGACGGCCGTCGAATTTCAGGTCTTGGGGTGGTGTGCCAACAGAGGCATAGGAGTAAATCTCGCAGCGTTCGCCAATGGCGGTGTATGGCGCGATATGGGCGTGAGCGTGAATCCGGCAGCCTTTAGCAATTTCTACCTCTTCATCGATAACCGCGTAGGGACCAACCACCACGTCGGCTGCCAGCTCGGCCCCGGGATGAATGATTGCAGTGGGATGAATTTTGGTGGGTTCCCCTTTAGCTGTCATCTGTAGATCTCTCCGCTCACTTGCGTTCAATGGCAGCCATGAGCTCAGCCTCAGCAACCAGGGTGTCATCAACGTAAGCCTCACCCCGCATTTTGAAAACCTTTTGCTTCTGACGAATTGTAGTAAGCTTCAGCCGCAGCTGGTCACCAGGCACCACCGGTTTGCGAAACCGCACCTTGTCGATGCCCATAAAGTAGACGAGACTTCCGGCCCATTCCTTGGGGCTGGAGTGAAAGGCAAGTACGCCACCCACCTGGGCCATGGCTTCAATAATCAGTACGCCGGGCATGATTGGATTGCCGGGGAAGTGGCCAACAAAGAACGGTTCGTTAATGCTCACGTTCTTTATCCCCACGATCTCTTCCCCCTCCTTTAGGCTTTCGATCCGATCTACGAGCAAGAAAGGATAGCGATGCGGCAAGATCTGCATGATTTCTTTGACATCTATCATCACGAACACCCCTCTTCTAGGAATCTGTCTTCTCCTCGAGCGAAGCTAACCCCTTCTCCAAATCCATAATTTTTTTCCGAAGTTCAGGAAGACGGCTTAATATGTGACAGTTCTTCAGCCAGTCTCGATGATCAATTGCGGGACTGCCTGAAACAGTTTGTCCCGCAGGAATTGATTTGGCGATTCCTGATTGAGCGCCAACCCGAACACTGTCCCCTATTTCCAGATGTCCGGTCACCCCTACCTGCCCGGCGAGAATGACATTTTTGCCAATCTTGGTACTTCCTGAAATTCCAACCTGGGCTATGATTATACTGTCCTCTCCTATAACCACATTATGGGCCACCTGGACAAGGTTGTCTATCTTGACTCCCCTCTGAATCCACGTTCTGCCCATTGTGCCCCGGTCTATCGTACAGTTGGCCCCGATTTCCACATCATCATCAATCTGGACAATGCCTACTTGGGGAATTTTGAAATGGCCATCGCCATCCTGGGCAAAGCCAAAACCGTCGCTGCCCACCACGGTGCCACTATGAATAATTACCCGTTTGCCAATAATACAACGAGCAAGTACGGTCGCATTTGGATAGAGGACAGTGTCATCGCCGATATGAACATCAGAGCCAACATAAACGCCCGGGTGCAAGGTAACCCGATCGCCCACCACAGTGTTGTTGCCTATGTAGACCTGAGGATGGATCGAAACCTCATCTCCCAGGGCAACGTTAGCTCCCAGATGAGCTTTTAGCTTCTGTACTCACCCCCGGCACCGCCGTTCGCTGTTCTTGGGCAAAGAGTTTGAGTATCTTGGCAAAGCCCAGGTAAGGATTCTCACTTATAATGAGAGGTTTCTCAAAAGCTTGCAGTTTGGGGGGAACAATGAGGGCGCCCGCCTTAGATTGATGCGCTTTGTTGACATATTTGGGGCCCACAACAAAAGAAATCTCATTGCTCCTGGCCTCCTCCAATCCTGCCACCCCCGTGATCTTGAATTCCGGATCGCCGAGAAGCTCACCCTCAACCAATTGAGCCAACTCGCCTAAGGTTCTTTCCATAATGGACTTCCTTAGTCAGTGGTCATGTGTCGTTGGTCGATCTCCCTCACGTACTACTTGTTTTCTGGCGCTATGCTCTATGCGCTTTGTGCCTTACGCGCCAACTACTGCTTGGCCTTTTCACGAGCATGAAATTCATTGAGTTCTTGTACTATCCTCTCGGTGAGATTCAAAGAATCTGGCGCGTACCAAATCCCTCCATCCCCGAGTTCAAAGATCATTGCATAGCCCTCTTCTTTGCCAATTCGAGCTACGATTTCTACCACATTTTTCTGAAGTGGCATCAAGAGTTCCCGCTCTTGCTCGGATAAAATGCGATTGGCTTGGTCAACACCCTGCCTCAGCATTACCTTTTTAGCGCGAATCTCCTGGAATTTGGTTTGCTTTACATCATCGCTCCATACCAGTTCTTTCTTCTTGAATTCAGCCTCCAGTTCCTCTATCTCCTGGCGCGCGGCATCGAGCTTTTCGCGAATCGGTACCATTTTCGCTCTGAGCTTTTCCAGCCCTTCCTTGCCCATCTCAGAGCGATCCACAATAGCCTGCTTGTCGAAAAACCCGAGCCTAATCACTTCCGCCGCCCAGACCTGGGTGCTGACCGCCAGAAAAAGCAAGACAGCGATAACTTGTGCAAAAATCCTCATGTCGTCTCTCCTTACGCCCATTTGTCTCACCGTCCCATTTCTTTAGTTACACTGTTTTTGGTAATACAAAATGGCCAATTTTTAACACTATCGAAGCAATGCTCTGTGCGCAATGTATTTTTTACAGAGCTAAAAGAACACCCCCATGGAAAACTGCCATTTACTCTTACTTTCACCCCTATCAGGATCAGGATTGTAGCCCCACTCCAGCCGTAACGGCCCCATTGGCGAAAACCATCGAATGCCGTAACCCACAGCATACTTCAGGTCGCCCAAGTCTATATTGTCGCCATCATCGTAGGCATTGCCAGCGTCAAAAAAGAGCACTCCCCGAATACCCTGCTGCTCTACGAGGGGGAAAAGAAACTCGGCGTTAAAAAGCACCATCTTGTTGCCACCAATACGGTCTCCGGTCTCTGGATCGCGAGGGGAGACGTCGCCGGAGCTAAAAGACCTGATGGAATTGATGCCCCCCAGGTAAAAACGTTCATAGATGGGAACCTCACCGTCAGTTTCACCTATATATCCAGTTTTGCCGTGTAAAAATCCGACGCACTTCCAAAAAAGCGGAAAATACCAGCTGGAATTCAAAACGGTCTTGATATAGCCATAGCCGGCATTACCACCGAGCGCGCCGCCAGCGTAATCCACCATCAAACTGTTATCGGATCCGCGAGTGGTGAGAAAAGTGTGGTCTCTGCTGTCTCGCCGCAAAGTACTGCTTGCGGAACTGGTAACGAGTTTCCCCTCTTGGTCCTTGATTTCAGTTGCTGCGCCGTCAGTCACATCTTTCACCTCAGCGTCGTCATAGGTATAGGCGAGGTAAAGCCTGGTGTAATCCCAGACCGGATAGCTCAAGGAGAGTTTTCCCCCGGTGCTGTCCTTGGTGAACTCATCGTACTCCCGGGACCAATTATAGCTCTCGATTGTGGCGGAAAGCGGGATATCGAATAGCCAGGGTTCCGTAAACTTCAAGGTATAGCTATTGGACCTACTCCCAACCTGGGCCTGGAACGACAGGTCCTGACCTCGGCCAAACAGATTCCGTTCGGCTACCTGCCCCTGCAGGAAAAAATTGTCTGCCGTGCTAAATCCGGCTCCGGCTGATATGAACCTGGTCGCCTTTTCCTTGAGTTTTATGTCAACATTCATCCGGTCGGCAGATTCTCCTTTCCGGGTGTCCATTTCTATGTCTTCAAAATAGTCAAGTCGCCGCAGATTCCCAACACTCCTCTCCAGCTTGGCCTTGCTATATCGTTCCCCTTCAAACACCTTCAACTGCCGGCGGATAACTTTGTCCCGGGTCTTGGCATTACCGCTGATTTCAATCCTGCCAAAATCTACCCTGTCCCGGGCAATGTTTGGCTCTACCTCAGCGAACGCGTATCCCTGAGAAGTAAAGTAGTCCGTAAGCCTTTCAAGGTCTCTGGCCAGAACCTCCCGATGAAAGTACTTTTTCTTGGACAGTTTGACCCTATTCAGCAACCTCACGTCCGGCTCGACATCCTTCCCGGTCACCTCCACTTTGCCCACCCGGAATCGTCCCCCTTCGTTTATGGGAAAGTTGATGTAAATCCCCTCTTCATCATAGGTAATCTCAGGACTTCCCACCCTGACATCCATAAAGCCATGATTCAGGTAGAAGGCGGCAATCATATCCGAGTCCACTTCCAACTTGTCCCGCTTGAGAATTCCCGATTCAGTGAGCCAGGCAAAACCGCTTTTTTCCGAAGTCATGACAATATCTTTGAGGTCATCATCCGAAAAGTGCTGATTGCCTGTGAAGGTGATCTTGCGGACATAAAGCTTGTTGTTCTCCTTTATGCGAAAACTGACATCCACCCGGTCACCCTCAACTGGCTTTATCTCGTAGGTAACCTCCGCATTATAATAGCCTTTGTCCCGATAAAGCGCCCGGATTTTTTCCACATCTCCCTTGAGGACTGAACGTTGCAGAATACCATATTGTCTCGTGGTCATGGCAGCACGAATGTCATCTTCTGTGATAGATCTGGAGCCGCGGATTGAAACTTTATTTATGGTGGGCTTTTCCTCCACCACAAAAACCACATCCTGTCCTTGGGGAGTGTCCTCCGCCTCTATACGGACCTCTTTGAAATAGCCCATCTTGTAGATCTCTGTCAAATCTTCACGCAATTTGGCCTGATCAAAAAGGTCGCCGCCTTTGGTCTTTACCCTCAATTTAATGGCCTCGGTTTCGACGCGCTGATTGCCCCTTACCAGAATTTGACGAATCTTTCTTCTCCTCAGGATGCGAATACCCACTTCTCTGGAGAGATCAGAGACCGCACCGGCAAGATTTTCCAGTCCCACTTGGGTTACATAGATGGGTACCGTAGGCCGTCGTTGATCAACATCAACCAGACGCACATCAAAACTGATTTGTTCCCCTATCTTACTGAGGCTGCCATAAACAACGAAGGTGCTTCCCAGTTCCGCGCCGATTTTTCGAGCCTGAGCATCGGTCATCTCTTGAGCCACCCACAACGGCTCCCCTTCAAACGCTTCCACCGCAGGTACCGGCTGGAATCCTTGCTGCTTCAGGCTCCTGACCAGCATATCCATTAGCGGCTTACGCAGGTGGGTAAGATCCTCCTCGCTGTAAAACGAGAGGGGAATAATAGCAAGACGAATAGTGCGGGAATAGAGCGGCTGGGGCCAGGTGAGAGACAGTACCAGCAGAACAAAAAGAAGGCGTTTCACAACGTACTCGCTCTCTGCAGGTCACTCGATCTCGTTTAGTAGTCCGTCTTTCATCTGCAACTGTCTTTGCATCATGCCTGCAAGTTCCATGTTGTGTGTAACGACAACCAGGCTCACGTTTTGTTCCTGGTTAAGGCTCAGCAGAAGCTCATGAATGTTCCGGCTACTGTTCGTGTCCAGGTTACCGGTGGGTTCATCAGCAAGAAACACCTTAGGATTCAACACCAGTGCCCTCGCTACCGCAACCCGCTGCTGCTCTCCTCCAGATAGCTCTCCGACACGATGCTGCAAACGGTGGTTCAAGCCAACCAGATCCAAAACGAACTCCGCACGCTCTTTCGACTCCTTCTTATTCTTGCGTCCAATGAGCGCTGGTAACATGCAGTTTTCCAATGCAGTAAACTCAGACAGCAGATGATGGAATTGAAAAACAAATCCGATGGTGCGATTGCGGTAGGCGGCCAACTGTTGTTCTTGGAAGTCAAAAACGTTCACTCCCTCATAGGTAACCTCACCGTCACTAGGCTGCTCCAGAGTTCCCAGTATGTGGAGCAGTGTTGACTTCCCTACGCCGGAAGCTCCTACCACCGCAATGCTCTCCTGCCCTTCCAGGGTGAGATCGATACCACGCAATACATCAACGCGACGTTTGCCGCTGCCGAAGTGTTTATAAAGCCCCTTCACCTGGAGGATAAAGTCGGTCCTATTCATAGCGGATTGCCTCCGCTGGGTCAAATCGCGAAGCCTGCCAGGCCGGATACACACTGGCCGCCAGAGTAATGACTATTGCCGCCACGGCGATGAGTGCTACGTCAAGTGGGTTCATCTGAACCGGCAGGGTAGATATGTAGTAGACATCGCTGGGCAACTCAATAAACTTGTACGTGGCCAGCAGTGTGCAAAGGGTGTAGCCTCCTAGAAGCCCGAGTAGCGTTCCTACCAGGCCGATCACCGCTCCCTCAATCATGAAAATCTTCATAATACTTCTGCGGGTGGCACCCATAGATTTGAGAATAGCAATATCCCTGGTTTTTTCTATAACTACCATGATTAAAGTGCCCACGATATTGAACGCTGCTACCAGAATAATGAGGGTGAGGATGATGAACATCACGATCTTTTCCAATTTTAGGGCAGAAAATAAGTTCTTGTTCATCCTCATCCAGTCCCTACTCCAGTAAGGATAGCCGCCCAACGCTTCGCCAATGGCTCTGGCCACCCGATCTGCTGCATAGATGTCATCCACCCGAACCTCGATGCCTGTGACTCGATCCCCGATACCGAGAAACCGTTGAGCAGCCCATAGGGACACGTAGGCTATGGTAGAGTCGTATTCGTACATTCCCGAGTCAAATATTCCCGCCACCCGGAAGGTTTGACTCCTGGGCACCCGGCCGAGGGGAGTAAGACGACCCAGGGGAGAAATCACCGTCACGGGATCTCCCCGTAACGCCCCGATATTCCTAGCAAGTTCGTTACCTAAAATGATTCCTGGAGTGGATCTCATCCCTTCTGGCTTATTTTCAGCTTCTAGCTCTTCGAGACTGCCAGCACGCAGATTCTTGGGTAGGTTGATAACCTTGCTGGCGGTCTTTGGTTCGATTCCTCTGAGCACTGCCCCGGATATGGCTTTGCGAGAACTGATCATAACCTGGGTGTAAATAAAAGGTGTGGCAGCGATAACCCCAGATACTTCCCCCACCTTCGCTCTTACTTCCTGGTACTTGGAAATATTTCCATCTAAACGGGAAATAACCACATGGGAGGTCACCCCAAGAATCTTGTCCCTCAGATCCTCCTTGAACCCATTCATCACTGCTATTACAACGATTAGTGCGGTCACGCCAACCATAACCCCTGCAATGGAAATGAGGGTAATAAGGGAGACGAAGGTCTGTTTGCGTTTGGCCTTTAAATAACGAAGGCCTATGAACAGTTCATAGGACATATTAGAAAGGATCTTGCTCTAAGGGTTTAGCTACGCTCTGGCCTGAGGTGGGGAAATAAGATCACCTCCCGGATGGACGGCAGGTCTGTGAGCAGCATGACCAATCGATCAATACCCACCCCCTCCCCGGCAGCGGGAGGCATGCCATATTCCAGGGCGCGAATGTAGTCATCATCCATGAAGTGCGCCTCTTCGTCGCCAGCCTCACGGGCCGCCACTTGCTGTAGGAATCGCTCTCTTTGGTCAATGGGATCGTTCAATTCGGAGAAGCCATTGGCAATTTCATAGCCACCAATGAAAAGTTCAAATCTATCCACTAAAGAGGGATCTTCCTCATTGCGCCGTGAAAGTGGAGATACATCAATGGGATAGTGGGTAATAAAAGTTGGTTGTTCCAGCTTCGGTTCCACCAGGATATCAAATAGCTTGGTGAGAACCTTTCCAGACTCTTGTCCAGCCGTAGTGATTCCCAGAGTCTCAGCCTTGGTCCGAAGTTTTTCCTCATCTTCCACCTCGCTCCCCTCTAAACCTCCAATAGCGACGAGTGCATCGCGGAGTCGATAACGGGGCCAGGGTGGGCTCAAATCGATCTCCCTACCTTGAAACGATAGATGGAGGCTACCATTTACTTCTTGGGCCACCCAACAGACCATTTCTTCGGTAAAGGTCATCAAGTCTTCATACGTAGCATATGCCTGATAGAATTCCAACATGGTAAATTCTGGATTGTGCTGGAAAGATATCCCTTCATTGCGAAAATTTCGATTTATCTCAAAAACCCGCTCAAAGCCACCCACCAGGAGGCGCTTGAGATACAGTTCAGGAGCGATTCGTAGATACAGGTCAATGCCCAGGGCATTATGAAAGGTCTTGAAAGGACGTGCAGTGGCACCACCGGGAATAGGCTGCATCATCGGGGTCTCCACCTCGATGAAATCATGACCCTTGAGGAATTCTTGTATTTTCTGAATAATCTTGGCTCTCTTGACAAAAACCTCGCGAACGTTGTCGTTTACCACCAGATCCACATAGCGCTGACGGTACCTGGTTTCGACGTCACGAAGCCCGTGCCATTTTTCGGGTAAAGGTCGCAGACTCTTGCTCAGGAGTCTTACCTCCTGGGCTTGCAGGGTCAACTCACCTTTATGAGTCCGAAAAACAGTACCCGTGACGCCGACAAAATCACCTATGTCCATCTTTTTGAAAACCCGATACTCGTCTTGACCTATCACGTCTCTTTGAACGTAGACTTGAAGCTTATCAGTAGCATCTTTGATGTGCATAAAACAAGCTCGGCCAAAGGAACGCATGGCCATGATGCGGCCGGCACAGATAAGAATCTTCTGCTCTTGAGCTAGATCCTCTTCACTCCATTCCCCGTAGTGTTCCCTAATATCCGCCAGGTGATCTTGTACTCTAAAATCATTCGGGTATAATTGGACACCCGCATCTCGTAACTCCTGAGCCTTCTGTCTCCGCTGTCGCAATACCTGGCTTTCTTCACTCATAGCCATATCTCTAGAATGATAGGGAACCGGACGGCCAAAAAAAATGAACCACAGAGCACCGAGGACACAGAGAAAAAGATGCAGTTTCCAACCGTAATTCGCAGGAGTACTTTACTGCGCCAAAATCATCATCGCAGCCTGTGGTCTCAGGACCTCAAAACGCGTTACGATAAATCATTTACCCAGTGGAGTCAAGCACTATAGGCGGGCTACTGAGGTATGTCTTGGGGGTCTTCCTCTGCTAGAGGGAAGTGTAGCGTGAAGGTAGTACCACTGCGTCCGTCGCTGTCGAGGAAGATCTTACCACCATAGTTCTCCACTATCCGGTGAACGATAGTCAGGCCCAGACCTGTGCCCTGGTCTTTGGTGGTAAAGAACGGATCGAACACTTTCCCCTGATTCTCTGGCAAAATCCCTGAGCCCGTGTCTGAAATTGAAATTTCGGCCAGTTTTTCCTGAGCGTCTCCTGATCCTCTCTTCGTACGGATAGCGGTGGCGAGGGAGAGACGACCACTGTTTTTCATTTCTTGGACAGCGTTGAGTACTAAATTCCAGATCACCTGTTGGAGTCGTTGAGAGTCAATGTGAACCCATAGGTTCTTGCTCAGAGTCTTTTCAATACGAATAGGTCGGGAGAGCTCCGGGCTGTTTTTCAACATCTCCAATGTATCTTCAATGACCTCGTTCACCTCCACCGATCGATCCACCGCTTTTTCCGGCCGGGAAAAAAGGAGAAACTCGTTCACCAGTGCATTGAGCCTTTCCGCTTCCCGCATGGTGATGTCCATCAGCCGCTGTTGCATCGGTCCGAAATCTACCTCGTCCCTGAGCATCTGTATCGAGCCGCTCAGTGAAGCGAGGGGATTCTTAATCTCATGCGCAATACCAGCTGCAAGTTCACCCGCCACTGCCAAGCGGTCCATCCGTCGCACCTGTTCCTGCATCTGGCGAAATTCAGTGAGATCCTGAAAGATTAAGATCAACCCTATTTCGTCGCCCCCTGGATCCTTTAGGATCGATTGGGAGAACCCTAAATGGAGCCTAGTCCCATCTCGTCGATCAAAATCAACGTCAATCCCTTTCTGCGGTTGAGGCATGTCATCATTGTCGCCCCCTCTATCACTAATACTCAAATAGGGTACAATTTTCGGAAAAATATCACCAATGTGAATCCCCTCTAGATCCCTAGAGCCGAATCCAGAAATCTGCTCGACTGCCGGGTTGATATATGAAATCTCGAATTGATTGTTCAGAGTTATAAGTCCAGTATTGATACTTTGAACAATATTACGGTTTAGCAGTTCAAGTTGGTCCAGGTCGTACTGCTTTGCTTTCAGCTTGACGCTACTGCGGCGAAGCTCCTCAGCCAGATAACTGCTCAAGAAAGCCACCAGATAAAAGGCGGCAATGTTCATCAGCAGGGTATAGAAGTAGTAGCCGATGGTGTAGGTCATCAGCTCGGAAGCGCGGGTGTAATATGGATGAATAATGCCGAAATATTGGAGGTCCAACAAGGAGCCGTAACCTATACTACTAGCCGAGGCTATGAGGAGGCCTCCACGACGGTAGAGCATGATGGCAGCATTGATAATTGTGAGTATGTACATGAACGAAAAAATGCTCTCGATGCCTCCGGTGACATAGATCAATGCCGTCACGAAAAGTACATCGAAACCGAGCTGTACATAAGCAAAAAGAATGTATTTCTTGATGCGGTCTAGCAACAGGGCATAGCAAAGAGTCAGAAAGTAGATGACACCGGTGAGAATGTACAATGAAGCAAGTGAGGTATTAGAGAAGGAGGGATAAGCTCTTGCCTGCACAACAACGGTGGCAACAAGGAGAAAGGTGGCAAAAAGCAGCCTGAGAACCATGAGCCACTTGATTCTCTCCAGAAGCTCCTTGTTGCGCTCTGTCGAATCCTGTTCCAACTCAGACATGGTTGATCAGCCACCCATGGCTCCGGCCATCTGAAATATAGGGAGATACATGGAAACCACGAGACCACCTATGGTAATTCCCAAAAAAACCATCATGAAGGGCTCGAGCATGGCGGTGAGAGCGTCAACTGCTGAATCAACTTCATCATCATAGAAATCGGCAATTTTGCTCAACATGGTATCCAAGGCACCAGTGGCTTCACCCACCGAGATCATCTGTACAACCATGGACGGGAAAACATCACTTTCGGCCAAGGGCTCGGCAATGGTCCGGCCCTCACTAATGCTTCGTCTGGTTTCCCGGATGGCCTCCTCGATGGTCATATTACCAGCAGTAGCTGCTACGATGTCCAGGCTATCCAGGATTGGGACACCGCTGCTGATCATAGTGCCCAAGGTCCGGGTGAATTTGGCCACAGCTACCTTGCGGAGTAGCATGCCGAAAACGGGAACCTTGAGGACCACTTTGTCCACCAGAGCTCGACCTTTGTCAGTTTTATAAAATCTCCTGAAGGCAAATACAAAAAGAACGAATCCGACAATGATGTAGAGAATATAGTTTTTGAGGAAATCACTCATCGCTACCACTATCTGGGTGGGAACAGGTAGTGCTTTGCCGAAGTCGGCGAACATTGCCTGGAACACCGGGATCACAAAAATAAGGATGACCGCCACCACCAAAACGGCGATTACCATAACCACGATGGGGTAGGTCATGGCTCCTTTGACCTTTTTTTTCAATTTGGCCGCCTTCTCGATGTAAGCCGCCAGTCGATTCAAGATGATATCCAGAATACCACCGATCTCGCCCGCGGCCACAAGGTTAACAAAAAGGTCGTCAAAGGCATCAGGATGCTGTTTCAAAGCGTCAGCAAAGGTGGACCCTTCCTCAACGTCCTCTTTTATGTTCTTCAGTATCCGTTTAAACGTCTTATTGTCTTGCTGGCTGAAAAGAATCTCCAGACACTGAACCAACGGCAGACCCGCATCAATCATGGTCGCAAACTGGCGGGTCATAACCACGATGTCCTTTTCGGTCACCTTGGGCTGGAGAAACTTGACGTTTTCAAATAGGTCTTTGGGTTTTGGTTTGATCTTAGTGGGCTCAATACCCTGACGTCTTAGGGTGAGGCGAACGAAATTTTCGCTCTCAGCTTCCATCTCACCCTTTTTCTTTTTTCCCTTACGATTGACCCCTGTCCATATGTAGTCTGGCATGGCCGCTCCTTTGTTAATCTAGTAGGCGTTAATGTTACGGATGGTTACATCCTCCCAGCCTAATCACCATGACCACGCTTGTTTCTCCACCCCAGCGCTTCATGCCCTGCAGTTGTCCTACTGCCTATAGTTGCCAGCTGAGGAAAATACAGCAAGCTAATCTTTCACCGAGCAGCGGACAACTTCCTCCACGGTAGTAATTCCTGCTTTTAGTTTATTGATGCCTGACTGCCTTAGGGTCAGCATACCTAACCGCATCGCTTCACGTTTGATCTCGGTGCTGGAAGCTCCTACCAGAACCAGCTCCTTAAGCTCCTCGTACAGCGGCATAACCTCATAAAGGGCGATGCGGCCTTTATAGCCTGTTTGGCTGCAGGTGGGGCAACCCGTACCATGGTGGCATTTGTAGCTACCCACCTCTTCGTCAGGAACGCCTAAATCCAGCAACGTCTCCTTGGGGATTTCCAACTCCTCTTTGCAATCTTCACAGATTTGGCGGGACAGTCGCTGAGCGAGAATAAGATTTACAGACGAGGAAACCAGAAAGGGTTCCACCCCCATATTGAGCAAGCGGTTGACGGTGCTC
>CAMYLW010000015.1:0-13482 GCA_947259475.1 Thermodesulfobacteriota bacterium | reverse complement strand
CACCTGGTTGATCCCGCCCAGGTTGAACTCCACGGGATCCTCAGCAGTGGATATGTTTTCTGTGGCTTTGTTCAATTCTGAAAGAGCACTGTAAAGAGTTGTGGTCTTGCCGCTTCCAGTGGGCCCGGTTACCAGCACCATCCCAAAAGGCTTGTAGATCGCATCTTTAAAATGATCCAGCTGCTTTTCCTCAAAGCCCAACTTGGTCATGTCCAGTTGGAGATTGGATTTGTCCAGAAGTCTGAGCACTATCTTCTCTCCAAACAGGGTTGGTAGCACAGACACGCGGAAATCCATCTCCTTGCCCTTGGTCTTGAGTTTGATGCGACCATCTTGAGGCAGGCGGCGTTCTGCGATATCAAGCCTGGACATGATCTTGATCCGCGAAAGAAGCGCATTTCTCAGCTTCATCGGCGGCTTCATCACTTCGTAAAGGACCCCATCAATCCGGTAGCGTACCCGAAAACTCTTTTCATAGGGCTCAATGTGGATGTCACTGGCCATCTTCTTGATGGCATCCACCAGGATCAGATTAACCAGCTTCACCACTGGCGCCTGCTCGGCCGCGCTTTCCAGTTCCCCGAGATCTACGTCGTCAGAACCCTCAATTACATCTACGCCTTCTTCATCGAACTCACTCATAACATCTTCCAGGGACGCGCCAGCATCGTAGAATCTGTCCATGGCCGACTTTATCGAAGTCTCTGTTGCTACCGTAACGCGGATGTTTTTCCGGGTGAGAAATTTAATGTCGTCAATGATGAAAATATTGGAGGGATCCACCATGGCTATGGTCAACGTCTGCCCCTCCAAGGAGATAGGAACAATCTTATACTTCTGGACGATGTTCCCGGGTATCATCTCGATCACGTCAGAATCAACGTCCAGTTTGGAAGGATCTGTGGAGGGCACACCGAATTGCTTGCTCAGAAACTCCATGAGTTCGGCCTCTTCGATATATTGCATCTTCACGAGGTTGCTTCCCAGCATACCCCCGTTGGCCTTTTGCTCTTGGAGTGCGCTATCCAGCTGTTCGGGTGTGATCAAACCCTCGCGTACCAAAAAATTGCCCAGCTTTTGCGCCATCTAAGGACCTTACCTCCCTAAGTCCGGAAATTTCATGAATGGACTGCTGCGACCGCGGATATGACCGTCCTTCTCTACGAACCGGAAGCCGGGCGTCCTCGCCTGTTCCTTTGGCTACGCTCAGGACAAGCTCGCTCTGCACGGTACTGTTCAAGTGCGGTTCGCTCCGCCCCCCTGCGATGACCCGGTGGCCCGCCCGCCTCGCCTTGCTCACATGGCGGGCAGGCATACCCTTCTCCACGATCTCGAGAGGGCGATTCGTGCAATATCCGGGCTAGCAGGATTTCTCTATCTTGGTCTCGGGGTATTTATGCAAAATACAGACCAAGGGCCTTAAGGCCCATCCAACCCAGCAACCACAGCAATCCACTATGGGTAATGTAAGTTAGTATCTAAAATAACTAATGATAATTTCAACTTAGGAAAACGACTTTTCTTTGTCAAGGCAAATTTCATTGCAGTGAAATGTGGCTTTCTCGTGTTTCGGTACACTTTTAAATTCACCGTATTTGCACGTATAGTACTTGAATTAGTTCACTCCGTGCGGCTACCCGAAAACACCGGCAGGCCGATTGTTCGCTCAGTGCTTCAATTGACACATATAAGACATCATTGGGTTCAGAGTCTCAAGTTTAGAAATTCGGCATAAGCTTAGTCAGCAGACTTGGAACCTCAAACCTGGAACTTTGAACCTTAATTGATCTGGCTCTTGCCTCAATACCGGACCTCCAGCAAGCAAAGGCCCCGAGCCGGTGCTGTCATTCCCGCTTGTTTTCGGTCGCAGGCGGCCACAACCGCAGAAAACTCTTCCACTGTGAGCTTTCCCCGTCCCACCTCCACCAAGGTGCCAACTATGTTGCGCACCATGTATCTGAGGAATCCGTTGGCCTCAATGGTGATCGCCTGAACATCTTCTCCTGCCGGGGCGATCCCGGTGGACAGGACTATCCTCTCACTGCTCCGAACACTGCTCCCCGTTGCTTGGAATGAAGAAAAATCATGTCTTCCTTCGAGGAGTTTCAGACATCGTTCCATGGAATCCCATCTCAGTGGTTGCCCAATATGCCAACCGTACTGCCTCCCCAAGGCCGGCGGCATCGGTCCGTTATAAATTCGGTATTCATAGACCTTGCTATGTGCCTGGAAGCGAGCATGAAAGCGATCAGGTACCAGAGTCAATTCCAGGGCAACAATGTCATCCGGAAGCAGGCCATTTAAACCACGTCGTAGTCTCTCCGGGGGAATCCTGGTTTCACTGAAGAAGTTGGCTACCTGGCCTCTGGCATGGACACCAGCATCAGTTCTACCGGCTCCTGTCAATCGAACCGGAGCCTGAATCATAATCGCCAGACGCGTTTCCACAACCTCTTGGATGGTCAGCACACCCTTCTGGCGCTGCCACCCGTGGTAGTTGGAGCCGTCATATTCGAGGACTAGCTTAAAATTCTTTCTCTGGTCATTGGTCATAGGTGATTAGTCAGGTATCATTTCTTTCACCGCGTCGCCCCTTCTCCCCATCGCTCCGCAGTGCCTCGGGCGTAAAGCCTCCAGGCCTTGCGACTACGGCTGCCAAACCCGAAGCTTAAGGCCCTCATCCTCATCGAAACCAAACATCAGGTTCATGTTGCAGATGGCCTGGCCAGAGGCGCCCCTGGTCAAATTGTCGATGGCGGAGATAGCGATGATTCTACCGGTACGAGGCTCTAACCGCCAACCAATATCACAGTAGTTGGTTCCCCGGACGTGCAGGGTAGAGGGCAGTTGCCCTGGATTCAAAACCCTGACAAAAGGGGCGTTACCATAAGCTTTCTGGTAAAAACCCTCGATCTCTTCGTCGTTGACCCTTCCTGAAAGGTTCGCATAAAGAGTGGTCAAAATCCCCCTCGACATAGGAACCAAATGCGGGGTAAACACCAACTTGATCGCTCTTCCAGCAAGGCTGCTGAGTTCTTGCTCGATTTCTGGAGTGTGGCGGTGCTCCCCAACTTTGTAGGCCTTGAATCCCTCATTGGTTTCACAGAAGTGAGTGGCGAGGGTAGGCGTCCTCCCAGCACCGCTAACTCCTGATTTACAATCGGCTATCAGGCTGTCCGAGTCTAGAACTTCAGCGGCCAACAGTGGTGCAGCCGCCAATATGACTCCGGTGGGATAGCAGCCTGGATTACCAACCAGACGGGCAGATCGGATCTTATCGCGGTGAAGTTCTGGTAGACCATATACCGCTTCAGCCAGGAGATCTTTGGCTGTATGTTCCTGATACCACTGTTCGTAAACTGCCGCATCTCGGAAACGAAAATCAGCACTCAGGTCCACTACCCGCTTGCCGGCGCGCACCAATGGAGCTACCACCTCCATGGCCGTCTTGTGCGGTAAGGCAACGAACATGCAGTCGGCTCTTGTCACCAGGCTCTCGAGATCCAATGGTTCGCATACAAGGGAACTCACCCCTCTCAGTGCTGGAAACACCTCATCGATGCACTGTCCTGCATAGGACTGAGAAGTGATGGCAATCAGTTCCACTTTAGGGTGTTGCTGAAGGAGAGCAACAAGCTCAAAGCCAGCATACCCCGTGCCCCCAACCACCGCCACACGTACTTTCACAGCTACCCCCTATCCCGGATGTTTCACGAATCCGCCTAAGGCGGACCGCGGATATGGCCGTCCTTCCGGGCGATGTGTTGAAAATCTCCCCGTTGAGTACGGCTCCAATCTATACGGCTATGAGTTCGACCATGGGGGAGTACTCCAGCACGCCATGTGGTGTTGGACTCCGACCAGATCGAAAGCAAAGATTCTGAGATTAGGTTCAGAGCGTGGTTCCGAAAGCTAAAAAAAAAGGAGGGCCAAGCCCTCCTCCCAAATCCCAAAGAATACAAGCCTATCGTTTAGAGTATTGGAATCTTTTCCTGGCGCCAGGCTGGCCGTATTTTTTCCGTTCTTTAACTCGCGAGTCGCGCGTGAGGAAGCCTGACTTCTTGAGGAGGGGGCGAAAATCAGGATTAACTGCTAGAAGTGCCCTGGAAATGCCATGTTTGATCGCGCCTGCCTGACCCGAGATGCCACCACCTCGTACATTCACATAAATATCAAATTTTCCTAGCGTCTCTGTCAATTCCAGAGGCTGGCGGATAATCATCTTCGCGGTATCCCGTTTGAGATAGTCATCAATGGATCGTTTGTTTATTGTTACGTTACCCTCGCCCGGCTTCAGCCATACGCGGGCTACGGATGTCTTTCTTCTGCCAGTGGCGTAATAGCGTTCTTCGCTCATTAACTAACTCCTGTCCTCAATACGGTAACTCCAGTGGCTGCGGCTGTTGGGCTTCATGGGGATGATCGGGCCCGGCATAAACTTTGAGCTTTTTGTAGAGCTTCCGGCCCAAACGGTTCTTGGGCAACATACCCCACACTGCGAAGCGCACCAAATCTTCGGGCCTCTTTTCTCTCAGTTTCCGGGCAGTAATTGACTTGAGACCACCCATGTACCCCGTATGGCGATGGTATGTCTTTTGCTGCCACTTCCTACCGGTCAATCTAACCTTCTCAGCATTGATAACGATAATGAAATCCCCGGTATCGGCATGAGGGGTAAAGGTCGGCTGGTGTTTTCCACGCAGTCTGCTTGCTACTTGACTAGCCAGTCGGCCGAGTGTTAGGTCGGTGGCATCCACCAGATACCAGCGGAGATTTTCGGGAATGGTCTTGGCACTCACTGTCTTCATGGTTCGACTCCAGAAAGGATAAGTCACAAGCGATGCATATAACCATGGTGGATACTACTTGTCAAGTAAAACCCTCACAAATGGAGGAAAAATATAAACCCGTTGCCCACGTCTTAATCGCTTGAGCTGAATGTCTGGGCTTGCAGTTCCCCGACTCCATACAGGCTAATACCCAGAGCAACTCTGCGATCGTCAGCGCTAGGATCATCAACGTAACTGACAGATATCCCCCAGCATTGCCTTTGTAACATTATATTGTACTCGGACTTGATATTCCTCGTCCGCTTTAGGTCGTAGTCACTCCGAACGTTAATGGAGACCCCCTCCCATAGATTCAGATAAAGCTGTGCCCCGATCTCGTCCACTATGGTATTGTCATCGTCGTCGAGCTGACGCCGGTAGTCAACAGTCAATCTGTCACCCCGCTGATCCCAGAGATGTGCCAATAATTCATGGCTTTTGAAGTCCGTATCGTAGGGTGAAAACCCATTCTTGTAAGTGAAATTCAGGTAGCGTTTGGGGGTGAAGTCGAGTTGGGTGAAGACGTTAGAAAATGGCCGATCTCGACTGGTGCTGGTGTCTTCCACTCCCCCGTCGGGCTGGCTGAGGTCGTAGAACTGGCTGAACTCTAGTCTGGCAAGGTCATTATATTCCACCTCTCCTGGAGCCTGATCGAGCCGGGCGCTGAAGAAGTTGATAAGGCTGTAGGTGATACGGTTCCTGCTGTTAACCCGATCGGTACTGTCAAACGAGGGAAGCTTGTTCTGACTCACCTCAGGCCTGTATTCATAAAGGATCTGCGGCCTCACTGTGTGTCTGGTCTTGGTCCAGGTGTCACCACCCATTTCGAAGATCCCAACGATCTCGGTGGCGGCATCCACTCCAGTCTCAACAAGAGCCCTGTTGTTAAAGGTCTTCTCTCTGACCCGACTGTCTTCAGATTCGTCATAATGCTCTATCAGGTAGGCTGTTTCTAGAACACCGACAAAGGGTTCAAGCTCCAGGTAACCACCGCGGCGCAGTGGTAAGGACAGTCGCGGCTCGAGGTTCACTCGATGGCCTCGGGTGCCCTCCGGCCTCCAGTAGTCCACGTAGATCGCATTAGTTTGCCAGAAAAAAGGCCCTCCCAGCAGGGGTTGTTTAGAAGCACTGTATGTCACCAGGGGAAGCTGTTGTAGGGTGGTTTCGTCTTCATCGTCATCGAGATTTTGATAATAATGGAGCTCGAAATTGGCGGCCTGTGCGGCCCAGGTCTTATTCAGCAGGAGAGTTGACTCCCGGGTGGTAATGGTGTCATCATTTATGAGCCCCCGGCCGAAAGTTTTGCGGAAAACCCGATCAGACTCAGTCCAGCTACTAAATCCTGTACTGAACGCCTGCAAGTAATCCGGGTCACTGACAATATCGAGATCCATATTCCCTTGAATACCATGGGGCAGAGCAATATCCTGTTTGGATCGCCACCACCAGCGATCCCGGGTTGCCCGGGTGAGACCCGGTAGACTATAGAAATTTTGCTCCCGCAGTTCATCTCTATCCTCCTGGTCATGGAGATAATCGAAACGAAGCACTCCCTTATTCTCTTTGCTGGCAGCATAGCGAAATTCGGGGCCCACCATCAGGCCGCGCTTGCTCATATAATGCGAATAGACAGTCGCATCTGTGCTTCTGGAGATGGCCCAGAAAAAAGGAAGATCCACATCCCATCCCAACCGCTCACCTCTTCCCAGCCGGGGCGGCAACAAGCCCGTCTGTCTCTTCGTTTTGGCTGGAAATACCAGATAAGGGGTGTAAAGTACAGGGACAGATCCCAGATGAAATCGGGTGTGTTTGGCTAAACCGTAGCCCTCCAAAGTAACGCGCAGGTCACTGGTCCGGAAATGCCAGCTGGGACGATCCCCGTCACAGGTGGTGAATTTGGCCTGCTCCACATGATAGGTTTGAGGGCCCAGTTTCTCGATAATTGCGCCGCTAAAGTGAAAATTCCCTTCGGCCAGAAAACCTCTGCCATTCTCGATGATGCCCGTCTGCTCTTCCAGATCCAAAAATGCCTTCTCCCCTTCCAGCCAATCATCGCCTTGCTCGATTCGAATGTCACCTTCTAGAATGGCCTCACGGGTAAGCGCGTCCAAACGCATCTCATCGGCGGTGATCACCCTGCCCGGGGCGTGCAGGGTAACATTCCCCCTTGCCGTATAGATATTCTGGCGCTCGTCGTAGGAAAAATGGTCGGCCCGCAACCGGTACCCTGAATCTTCTCCCGGTGCAGCGACGGACTTTCCAACTCTGTCCTGGGATCCCACGGGTAAGTCAGGAAAGAAAAAGAATGACACCAATAGGCAAAGCCCAACGATTCTTACAGTCTTTCTCATAGCCTACCCTGTGAGGATGGGTATTTCAGCACAAACGGGGTGGTAGAACTAGCCCCGATATTTCACTGGGTTTGCCCTGTTCTTTTCTTCCTGGATCTCCTTGACCTCACCGATAAAGTAGAGCGAGCCAGTCACCAGTACCAGATCTTCGGAAGTGGCCAACCCCATAGCCCTCTCGAGCGCTTCTCCAACAGGTCTAATCAGCTCAGTTCGTTCGGCAAATTCCCCTGCCACTGCCCGGAGGGACTCCGGCTCTGCTGCCCTTTCATATGTGGGCCGGGTGAGAATGATATGCTCTGCCAAAGGGGCCAGTCTGAGGAACATACCGCGAAGATCCTTGTCTGCCATAATCCCCAGCACCAAGATGAGTCTTCTATAGGTGTACTCTTCCTGCAAGGCCTGACGGAGAGCCACTATACCGGCGTAGTTGTGGGCCCCGTCCAAAAGAACCGGCGGCTTCTTGCCAAGCAATTCCAGTCTTCCGGGCCAGCGGGTTTTGACCAACCCTTCTCTGATCTGCTCTGTGTCCAAATTATAGTAGCCCCATCGCTCCAAAACCTCAAGACCCCCTAAGGCAGTGGCAGCATTCACCACCTGGTGGCGACCGGCAAGGGGCAAATGTAGATTTTCCAGTCGCCATCCCAAGCCGCTGTAGGAAAAGCGCTGTTCACCCAGAGTCCGGACCTTGATCTGCCGGCCAAGACGATAACAGGGAGCATTGAGGGCCAAACACCTGGTTTTAATAACCGCTAGGGCCACTGGTTGCTTCACTGCGGTTATCAGTGGTACTTGCCTCTTAATAATCCCCGCTTTTTCCCGGGCGATTCGACTCAGGGTGGAGCCGAGAAACTCCTGATGGTCAAAAGATACGTTGTTGATTATTGTGAGTTGTGGTTGGACCACGTTGGTGGCATCAAGACGCCCTCCCATACCTACTTCCAAGATAGCCCAATCCACCCCCTTTTCCGCAAAAAGACTGAGTGCCATGGCTGTGGTCATCTCAAAAAAGGTGGGCGGCTCGCGTTCATCCACTACAGCCCTCACTGCCTTGAAGACATCCAGAATCTCCTCGTCCCCAATATCCTGCTCGTTCAGGCGAAAGCGCTCATTGAATCTGACCAGATGGGGCGAGGTATATAAGCCAACCTTAAAGCCTGCCCGCACCAGAATAGAGGAAAGCATGGCTGCAGTGGACCCTTTACCGTTGGTGCCGGCAATGTGGATTGTCTTCAACCCTGCCTGGGGATTTCCGATCCGCCCCAACAAGCTGCTGGTACTGGAAAGGCCGAACTTGATACCATATTTCTGCAGGTCGTAGAGATAGCTCAGGGTCTGATCGTAGTTTTGTCCTCCCACTTTACTCCGTTCCTCCGTTTAGGTGGTGGATCACCCTGCTCTTTCACGGGGTTTCCTTCAGTATATGGAGCCGACGCGCTCCAAAGGCGCATAGTCGAGATGGAGCAATCTGGTACGCCCATCCTCAAACTGAATCTGTACTTTTAGACTATCAGGGACAGCAACAACCTTCCCCCTGCCAAAAAATGGGTGCCGCACCGCATCTCCAGGACTGAGACTCGCTTCTTCTTGCAACTCAGGGCCAGAATCTGCGCCACCAGTAGCTGCCACTTTTTCTTCATAATGAAAATATCTCCCAGGGGGGAGGTGTTTCAGAAATAGCGAAAGGGGGACAGAGCGAAAACCTGTGCCGCGATCAAAAACTCTATGTGGACCGCAGAGATACAGGAATTCCTTGGCCCTCGTAACTGCAACATAGACCAACCTTCGCTCCTCTTCCAGCGCCTCATCATCAGCGTAGGCTTGGCTTGAAGGCATTCGCCCTTCCACAGCCGAAATCAAAAAGACCGCTCGCCATTCCAGTCCCTTTGCCGAATGGATGGTAGAGAGCACCAAGTGGTCCCTGGCTGAGTCCGGATGGTCTTGTGGTACGTTGTTACTGGGTGGTTCCAAAGCAACATCTGCCAGGAACTCTGTCAGCCTATCGTACTTCAGGGTCCAGTCCTGCAAATAATCCAGCTCTCGAAGCCGTTTGGGATAATCGTCGAACTTGGTCATTAAAATGGGCTCATAGTAACTACGCACCGCCCGCACTTGCTGACTTACGCTAAGGCCCGGTCTGGCAAGCTCCTCAAAGAGATCCACCAGTCGATGAAGACCGTGTTTTGTCGGAAGCTTCTTAGCGTAAGAGGCCAACCTCCTCAGGCTCTGCTTGTTCTGGCCAAGGTAATTGAGGATTTCCTGACTACGTTTGTTTCCCACTTGGCTAACCAGGAGGAGTAGTCGATTCCAGCTGATTCGATCCCGGGGGTTCTTCCAGGCTCGTAAGTGGGCCAATACATCTTTGACATGGGCCGACTCAATGAACTTGAACCCACCATACTTGACAAAAGGTATGCCTAGCCTGGTCAGGGCGACCTCCAGATCAAAGGAATAGTAACTTGCCCTGAAAAGCACTGCCATCTCCCGCAAAGGTATCCCTTGAAGCTGCAATTCCTTGACTTTCTGGCAAACAAACTCAGACTGACCACCTTCGTCTGCGGGTCTGACTAACAGGGGGCGTGGTCCCTCAGTCTTGCGGGTATAAAGGCACTTGGTATACTTCTCTCGTGCCAATTCTATGATGCCATTGGCCAGATCGAGTATCGGTTGGGGACTTCTATAGTTTTCCTCGAGTTTGAAAAGCTTGGTCTCAGGAAACAGCTTGGGGAAGTCTAGAATATTGCGGAAGTGAGCACCGCGAAAAGAGTAGATCGACTGGCTGTCATCACCCACAACCATGACGTTTTGATGGAAAGAAGCCAGAGCTTGAACTATTTCTGCTTGCACCAGGTTGGTGTCCTGGTATTCGTCCACCAGAACGTAGTTGTACTGTGAGGAGAGTTCCAAGCTCACATCCCTGTGTTCCCGCAAAAGCTGGTTGAGATAGACAAGCAAGTCGTCAAAGTCCATCATATGATGTTGACGCTTGTAAGTGGTATATTGTTCCCAGAGCTTTGATAGTTGCCCCTGGTACTGGAGGAACTGGCCGTATTCACGAGAAAGCATCTGCTCAAGAGTTTCGGCCCGATTCACTGCTTTACTAAAGATCTCAACAATAGTCCTTTTTTTGGGAAAACGTCGGTGTTGATCTCGAAAGCCAAGATTCCCGACTAGTACGTTTATTACCTGTTCGCTGTCCGAACGATCGATGATGCCGAAATCTGGCTCTAAGGAAAGGTATTTATGATAGCGGTGGAGCACCCTGTTTGCCAGCCAATGGAAGGTACCCCCCACCACCTCTTGGCAGCGATGATCAAGCATAGAGGCGGCTCGGGCGATCATTTCCCCGGCTGCTCTCCGGGTGAAAGTGAGCAGCAAGATGGATCCCGGGGCTATCCCTTGCTCCACCAGCCAGGCAACCCGATAGACTAGGGTTCGTGTCTTCCCGCTTCCTGCACCTGCAACGACCAATATGGGTCCGTCGCCTGCAGTTACTGCTTGGTACTGGGCGCTATTGAGTTCACTTTCATAGTCTATCTGTCTAGCTGTCATGGCAGGATAAATTAAATGTCTAAAATGAGCTAAAGTGTACTAAAATGCCTAAAATACACTACAATCTGAAATTCCAAATCTACTGGATACCTAGCTCAGAATACGGGATTGGTGGAATGGCGGAATGAGGGCTTCAGCCACCAGTGCGGTTGAAATATTCCACAATCTTGGTAGCGAGCGCTTCGACCGTGTATTCTGCCGGCATAATGTCCACCTCTAAGCCATGCTCACGTGCTGTCTGGGCGGTTATTGGCCCTATACAGGCAATGGCGGCCTTATCCAAAAGGGATGGCAGGTCGTCGCCAGGAAACATGGCAGCGAAGTTCTCTACCGTGGAGGAACTAGTAAAAGTAATGCAGGAGATAGCACCTTTTTGCAAGAGACTTCTAACCTCTTCACTTTTCCCAGCTGGACGAATAGTCTCATAGGCTGTCACCACATCTATCTGCCCACCCATTTCTTCTAGTTTTTCCGGAAGAATCTCCCGTGCCTTGGCAGCTCTCGGCAGGAGAAACCTTTTCCCACGCACCTCTTGTTCACCTAGTTCTTCAATCACCGCCTCGGCTCGGTATTCTGATGGTACAAGATCAAGCCGTAGACCTCTTTCCGTAAGCTTTGCCGCAGTTTTAGGGCCTATGGCACCAAGGCGGATTCCGTGGAGAGCCCGCACATCTTCACCGTGCTCTTGGAGGCGTTGTAAAAAGAAGCGCACTCCATTGACGCTGGTAAAGATTAACCAGTTATAGAGCCTAAGGTTGCGAATAGCCTCATCCAAAGGTCCCCAACTGGCGGGAGGAACTACTTCAATAGTGGGGAACTCCAGACACTGGGCCCCTTTCCCTTCTAGCAGGATACGGAAATCACTGGCCTGCTCTCGCGCCCGAGTTACCACCACTGTTTTGCCAAACAATGGTCGTTCTTCGAACCAGTTGAGATGTTGGCGCAACCCTGCGACTTCCCCAACCACGATGATGGCGGGGGGCTTGATCCCAGCTTCCCCGGCGACCTGGACAATACTGCCAAGCGTCCCGGTGACTGTTTGCTGTTCTGCAGTCGTACCCCAACGAATGACTGCCACTGGGGTTTCCGCTGCCCTGCCGTGCTCCATCAATTGAGAACTGATGAACTCCAGGTTTCTCACTCCCATGAGAAAGACCAGGGTGCCCACACCCGTGGCCAGTCGGTCCCAGTGGATGTCGGACTCCTCCTTTCCTGGCATTTCATGTCCGGTAACAAAGGCCACCGAGGCAGACAATCCTCTGTGGGTCAAAGAAATACCTGCATAAGCCGGCACAGCGATCGCTGAGGTAACCCCTGGTACGACCTCAAAACGGATGCCAGCTTCCCTCAAGGCAAGCGCCTCCTCTCCGCCGCGACCAAAGATGAAAGGGTCCCCCCCTTTTAGACGAACCACCACCGAATGGCGCCCTTTCTCCACCAACAGAGCATTGATTTGCTCCTGACTCATGGCGTGATCCCCGGCTTTCTTGCCTACGTAGAGCCGTTCTGCTTCAGGGGGCGCGAATTCCAGCAGTTTCTCGCTGGCCAGGTAATCATAGATAATTACCTCTGCCTGCTGAAGACACTCTACTGCTTTTATAGTAGCAAGGGCCGGATCACCAGGTCCGGCCCCAACCAAATATACCCTTCCTTGCTGTAGGTCCAAAGTCTGATCACCCTTTCTTGGTTGAGATATCTAGTCCAAAAGGGACTGAGAATCTACTGATTGTCATAAAACTCCGCCAGAATCTCAGCCCCGCCTGATTCCAAAATCACTTCCGCCAACCTCTCTCCGACAACTTCTGGCTGTTTGGCATCTCCGCGCAGTTCCTTGCGGATCAACCGGACACCCTCTAGATCGGCCACCATTCCAGTGAGGATCAGGGTCTCACCTTCGATGGTTGCGTGAGCGCCGATGGGCACCTGGCAGCCACCTTCCAAGCGCTTGAGAAAAGCACGCTCCGCACTAACTATGGTCATGGTTTCTGGGTGGGCAAGGCTTGCCACCATCTCGTTCGTGAAGGCATCGCCCGTTCTCGTCTCTATTCCCAGTGCCCCTTGTCCAACCGCCGGCAGCATCCGCTCCGGCTCAAGGTACTCGGAAACCACATGGCTCAATTCCATCCGCTTGAGCCCCGCAGCAGCCAGTACAATGGCATCGAAACCTTCACTTTCCAACTTACGCAACCGGGTATCCACATTGCCCCTCAAGGTTTCAATGCGCAGATCAGGTCTGAAGTGAAGAAGCTGGGCAGCGCGCCGCAGACTACTCGTACCCACTCGAGCACCATGTGGCAGCGCCTCAAGACCTGCCCCGTTTCTACTGATGAGCGCATCCCGCGGATCTTCTCTGGGAGGCATTACCGCTAAGTGCAGCCCATCGGGGAGTTCGGCCGGCATATCCTTAACGCTATGAACGGCCAGGTCTGCCTTACCGTCTAACAGGGCCTCCTCGATCTCTTTGACAAAGAGGCCCTTGCCGCCCACTTTAGCTAGAGGCACGTCAAGAATCTTGTCGCCCGTGGTCTTGATGACCAGCAGCTCTACTGCCAGTTCTTCATGCCTTACCAGCAGTTGAGCTTTTACCCACTCCGCTTGCCACAGGGCCAAAGTACTTCCCCGAGTGCCAATACGCAGTTTTGTCTGTTCGTTCATGGTGATATTTCCACGCAGCTTCACCTTGCTCGGATATTTCATGAATTGCTGTCGCGAGACCACGAAGATGGGCGTGCCACCGGGCAACCACAGGGTGT
>CAMYLW010000014.1:5254-25079 GCA_947259475.1 Thermodesulfobacteriota bacterium | reverse complement strand
ATCTTCTGCAGCTGTGCTTCTCTGATCTTGTAGCCCAATTTCTCGTTCCGTAAGTCTTTTTCCACTCGGATGCCGGCATTCAAGAGCTGCTTGTAGAGTTCCTCGCCGTACGATTGATGTCGGTCGGTAACTGTGAGGATGATTGCCTGTACCGGTGCCAGCCAGGTGGGAAAGGCGCCAGCGTAATGTTCAATGAGAACCCCTAGGAAGCGTTCCATACTGCCAAGAAGGGTGCGATGGAGCATCACCGGACGGTGCTTTCCACCATCAGGCCCGATGTAAGTTAGATCAAAACGCTCCGGCAAGGTGAAGTCGCACTGAATGGTGGAGCACTGCCAACGACGATTTAAGGCATCTTTCAGCAGGATGTCGATTTTGGGACCATAAAATGCGCCTTCACCGGCACAAATCTTATAAGGGATTAGTTTGTCAGTCAGTGCTTTTTCCAGAGCGACGGTGGCCCTTTCCCAATCTTCGTCAGTGCCGATACGTTTCTCTGGTTGGGTGCTGAGCTCAATCTCGTACTCGAAACCGAATAATTCCAACATGTCCAGGGCGAAATCAATAACCCCCTTGATCTCCTCGTTCAGTTGTTCCGGAGTACAGATGAGATGAGCATCATCCTGAGTGAATTGACGCACTCGTGTCAAGCCATGGAGCACCCCGGACTTTTCGTGTCGGTGCACCAGACCCATCTCGAAATATCGTATGGGCAGATCGCGGTAAGAACGAATGGTGGATTTATAGATGAGCATATGGGCCAGACAGTTCATGGGCTTGATACCATAGGACTGTCCTTCCACCTCTGTGAAGTACATATTTTCCCGGTAGTTTTCGAAGTGACCCGACTTCTTCCACATTTCGGTCTTGAGCAGTTGGGGCCCGCTGACCATTTGATAGCCGCGGCGGAGATGTGCTTCCTTCTCGAAGGTCTCTATGATATGGCGGAGCAGAGCTCCTTTGGGATGATAGATGACCAGTCCTGGTCCCGCCTCATCACTTACATGGAAGAGATCGAGTTCTTTCCCTAACTTACGGTGATCTCGCTTTTTTGCTTCCTCAAGAAGTTGTAGATGTCTCTTAAGATCCTTCTTGGAAAAAAAGGCTGTGCCGTAGATGCGCTGCAGCATTGGATTGCGCTCGTCACCCCGCCAGTAGGCTCCGGCAACTCCGGTGAGCTTAAAGGCTTTGACCTCACTGGTGTTAACCAGATGGGGGCCGCGGCAGAGGTCAAGCCAATCATCCTGTCCGTAGACCGACACCACCGGCTCGTCCATCTCTTCCAGCATTTCGACCTTGTAGGTCTCGTTGCGCTCAGTGAAGACTCGGATTGCTTCCTGCCGATCCAGTTCCCTGCGAAAGACAGGCTTAGCTTGCTGGATTATCTCCTGCATTTTAGCTTCGATTGGGGGAATATCCTCTACACTGAAGGTTTCAGGGTAATCAAAATCATAGTAGAAACCGTTTTCGATGGCTGGGCCAATAGTAATTTTGGCCTCCGGATACAGGCTTTGCACCGCCTGGGCCATGACGTGCGAAGCAGTGTGGCGAAGAATCTCCAGGGTCTCTTCGTTATTCTGGTTCAGCGGTTCGATGGTGCAATCCTGTTCCAATGGTCTGCTGAGATCAACGAGTTCGCCGTTTATCTTAGCGGCAACCGCGGGGTTGCCCTTTTTCTTTCGCAGACGTTCCAGAGCTTCCCCTGCACTTATACCCTTCGGCAAGCGGCGGCTTTCGTCACTCCCAATTGATACGTTTATTTCGTCCATTGCTTTCCCATCTCACTAAATAAGAAAAGGCACCCGAGCTCTACCTCGCCGATGCCTCTAGCTGACTACTATTAGTTGATTCGCATGAAGGTCGTTATCAACACCTTTGAAGAGTAGGCCTGGTAGGCACGTGGGGATTTGAACCCCAGACCCCTACCGCGTCAAGGTAGTGCTCTCCCCCTGAGCTACGTGCCTATGATTAAAGCATATACTAAGTATCAAGACAGGTGGTCACTGTCAAGAGAAATTTCTCCCCCATGGCTTTACTGCCGAAACCTGCCAGCTGCTCACTGCCTGCTGTTTTTCTGGCTGTCCCCGGCTTTCTGCATAATGCGGACTCCCCGGACCATATATTGACCCCAGGAGACAATCGTGACCGCGCCAGTGAGGTAAAAAAGGATATGTTTGAAAAGCGGATGGGGCGCAGCCAAGGCTGTTGCCATGGTGACAATTGCGGTAATGATCTGGGCACAGGTGGTCAGCTTACTGGCAAGGGTAGGTTTGATTTCAAAAGGTAGGTCTTGCATGAATAGAACGAATATCCCCAAAACGATGAGCACGTCCCGGCTGAGAACAATGACGGTGAGCCAGCTTGGAACCAGACCCTGGACGGCCAAAATTACGTAGGTGGTAACCAGAAGCAATTTGTCCGCCAGCGGATCTAAGAAGGCGCCCAGCCTGGATTTCTGTTTATACAGTCGGGCTATCAGACCGTCGAGTCCGTCAGTGACTCCCGCTATTATAAAGACGAAAAGGGCCTCGCTGAGGCGTTCTTCGAGGAGTAAAATAACCAGCACCGGTGTCAGCAGGACGCGTAAGATTGTGAGGAAATTCGGAATGGTCATGGGAGGAGAGGCTTACCTCTTGCTGAGGATAGTCACTGCTATGAGGTTTTCGTCGATCACGTCGGCGCTGGTAACAAAAGTGCCAAAGTCGTGACCCTCCAGTGCACTCTCCAAGTCTTCGAGATCTCCCGCTAAAACGAGGGTAAAAGATCCCAGGTCAGCCTTCAGCTGAATCTGCCTGATTTCCTTTACCGCAGGAGCGCGTTGGAGGTGCTCCTTGATAAGGATGAGATCAGCATAGGACCTCACTCCTTCAACCTGGAGGGTAACCTCCTTAGGGGCACGGGATACGGCGACGAATGGAGCCAGCACACCATCCACCAGGTGTGGGGCCAAACGTTCTGCTAAGGCAGTAAAACCGTAGTCAGATGCTGCATGCTCGCTGGAAGGCTGGACCTGGACAGTGCCGGAGACCCGGGCAAGAATCTTACCACTTTCCACTCGCATTGCTCGTAGAGATCCGCTAGCCATCCCAGTTGAATCCGTGCTGCCAGGTTGGTGAGTAACCTGACCCAGCATGGCCACATCCGCTCCCAGAGCCTTGGCCAAGGCTCCACCCTGCTCATCAGCCAACATAGGTTCCTGGTAGATCGGATCCTCAGGTAAGCTCTCCAGGAACAGATTCGGATCTAGTGGCACCAAACCCTGGTCAGACATGAGCTTTGCCAGGGCCTGAGAAAATATCAACTGTCGATGTTCCGCCAAGGAAGTCTGCCACCACCAATGCCAGGGGTCCTCAGGGCTGGTGCGCTCAGCAACCAGGATCGCAATCCGGGGACGCTCGCCAGCAGCCAGAAATAGACCAAGACGGCGCAATTTACGCTTCAGCCCCTCGGTGTACAGGGTTGTCAGCACGGTCACCCGATATAGTCCAAATGTCACACCTTCGTGGACTATCTGATAGTCCTGGATGTAACTCATGGGCTCCTTGAGGATATGATCCAATAGGAGCGGGTAATAGCGGACTATGCGGTCGGAAGGAAGGAGCCAGCCTAGACCCTGTTCCACCGCAGCGCGTAAAGCCTCCTCCAGGGCCAGCTTTCGTGCGTCTGCCGAGTCCTGTTCCAGCATGGGCCTCGTGCCAGAGGCCACCAGCGGTCTGTTCAGATCTTTATCCTGGGCTGGGGCAGGAGAAGAAAGGGCGAAGACGAACAACCACAAGACCAACACGGCCCAAGAAACCTTATATGGTAGAGCTTTCATCATCCCCTTCAACGGCGAATGTTAGCGGTTAGGAAGAGCCCTGTGGTTGGTCCTGCCGTCACTGCGCCAAAAGTGGTCATCGGCAGGGCTCCATTGTACTAGCACAGGGCCTTGTCATTGGCAAGGGTTTTTAGGTCAGCTGTCCGCTATCAGCGGTCAGCCAGCATGTAGCATGCTCCACACTTATTTGTAGTCGATTATGTGCAACTGTATACGCTTTTGGCCCTGCCAATGGTTCCATCTGGGGCTGAAGAGCAGCCACTCAGGAACTGGAGGTGGATGATCGGACTCAATGAAGTTGAAGCCAATGGCGCCGAGGCGTGCTTTTCCCTGCCTCAACCGCAACCGCAAATGGCACCCCTTGAGTATCTGCTGATTCTCTACCTGAAAACCTCGGCAGCAGAAAACGGGTTCTGGATTGCCTACTCCGTGAGGTTGCATTTGTTCAAGATATGCCATCAGCTCGGGATTAATCTCATCAAGATGAACCATAGCGTCCACTTTCATTGTTCGGCGGATGTCTTCCGGGTCCATTTGCTCCTCCACAATGCTTTCGAATGCAGTGCGGAATTCTGTCAGTAGTTCTTTTCTGAGGCCCAGCCCTGCTGCTTGCTTATGGCCGCCGAAGCGCACCAGGTGATCTCTGCAGCTATACAGTGCCTGATAAAGATCGAAGGTACCAAAACTACGGCCGGACCCTTCCCAGTGCTGATCCACTTGAGTGAGGAGGATGGTCGGTTTATTGAAGCGTTCGACGAGGCGGGAGGCGACGAGACCCAGTAGTCCCTTGTGCCAGCCGGGTGAGGCAAGAACCAATGAGCTACTTTGCTCTAAAGAACTATCCGCCTCGACAAGGTACAAAGCCTCGGCCAATAGCTCTTTTTCCTCATGCTGGCGCTGACGGTTGAGTTCCTCGAGTTCAAAAGCCAGGTTCCGGGCCTCAGCAGAATCAGTACTAAGGAGAAAGCGCACAGCCAGGTCTCCGCTCGCCAAACGTCCAGGAGCGTTGAGACGGGGGCCCAACCGAAACAAGACGTCCCAGTCACTGATTGTATTTTTCTCCAGACCACAGATTGCCTTGAGAGCACGCAGACCGCAGTTGGAAGTTCGGGAGAGTTCTACAAGACCGAAACGAGCGAGAATCCGGTTCGTACCGGTGAGAGGGGCCATGTCTGCTAAGGTGCCGAGGGCGACCAAGTCGAGATATTTTTTGAGATTGGGTTGCTCAGAGGTGCTCCACCGGCCGGCGCGGCGGAAGTGGGCTCGAAGCGCGGCGGCAAGGTAGAAGGCAACACCGACGCCAGCCAGATCCCTGAGTTCTTCTGTTTCTTCACTCCGTTTGGGGTTTACCAGGGCGATGGCTGCCGGCAGGGAATGTGGAGGCAGGTGATGGTCGGTGACAATTACATCCAGTCCGAGTTTGCCAGCAAACTCGATAGCCTCATGATTCGTAATGCCGCAGTCCACGGTGATGACCAAAGTGACACCCTCGCCATGCATAGTTTGAAGAGCTTTACTGTTGAGACCGTAACCTTCCTGAAGACGATGCGGTATGTACCAACGCACTGCCCCATCTAAGGAGGAAAGGAAATGAACCAGCAGCGCGGTGGCAGTAATACCGTCCACGTCATAGTCGCCGTAGACAGCTATCTGCTCTCCTTGCTCTAAAGCCCTAACGATGCGAGCAACCGCTTTATCGAGATCTGGCATATTGTCTGGAGGATGAAGGTTTTCTAGCCGGCAATAGAGGTAGTCGTTAGCCTGAGTTGTAGAAGTGATGTGCCGAGTGGTGAGAATCAGGGCCACCAAAGGGGGTAGCCCGAGGGCCGTTTCAATCTCCTTGGCCAGGTCGTGATGGGGGGTTTTTAGCTGCCACTGGTAGCGGACTCCCTGGATCGTGTCTGGAGTGGACTCAGTGTTCTTCATGTACTTGTCCTGCCCACGGCCATATCCGTGGTCGCAGTCACGCCAGGGCGTGAATTCATGAAATAGCCGGGTTAGTGGTGATCAATCGTCCGGAACAATGAAATCCCAAGCGTTCCTGCAAGTCAAGGTAAAAGAAGAGTTTCCCCATGCTCTCAGATCGGCTGTCATTCATCTTACAACAAATGACAGCGAAGCGTAATGACCCAATGACTGGCGTAAGCCCAAATGACTTGATGACGGCGGAGCCAAACACAGCCGCAGATGGGGTACTATAGCGCGAGCCTGGCGATTTTAGCCGGTGCAGGTTTGCAACGTTAGGGTAAACATGGTAACGTGGCGACACCGTTTCCAGGAGGTGGTCAATGGCTGTTAAAGTCAGTCCCCAACAGCGTTCAGCCCTGTGGATATACCAAGTTGATCCTCACGAAATCCACTATCTGAAATTTATCCTGGAGGCATATGAGGGACTGACAACGTTAACCACGCTGGATCCTCAGAAGGGGCTCGTGCAGATGGCAGTGCCGCCTGGACGTCATGGTAGTCTGGAGGTTTTGCTGGAAGCCTTGGGTCAAGAACTGGAACTCAAGCGGATCAGTCCTAACCTCCATGCGACTAGTCATTACATGGAGCCGCACAGAACAGCCTCCCTGGCCTGGGCTGACAAGGTGACGCCGTGGCGGATGAAAAATGGCGGGAAGATGTTGACCTGGAAGACGGGGCAACGGCCTTGGAGATTCGCACCTACGGAGAAGATGAGGAAATCATTGCCGAAGGTGAGGACAGCAGTCATTTTTATGTAGTGCTCAGCGGCAACGTAAAGGTCACCCGCCACGGGCGACAGCTTGCCATTCTTGGAGAGAGAGATGTGTTCGGCCTGGAGAGCTGTTTTTTCAATCGGCCTTCCAGTGTCAGCACTTGTTCAATAGATAAGACCAGAATCGCCATGTATGACAGAGAGGCGATAGAATTCATATTGTACGAGCGACCCCAGATGAGTAAGGGGGTCCTCTTGTCTTTACTCGAGCAGCTTGCACAGACCAGTCAAGCTGCGGGGCAAGAAGAGGCGGGGCCCAAGGCGGAAAATATAGACGTCTCCTTTTACGGAGACAACGAGGTCATTATTGAGGAGGGGGCCAGAGACACTGACATCTTCAAACTGATATCCACTGAGCAGGGATTAGTGGTCTCAAAGGGTGGCAGGGAAGTTGGGAGCATTACGAATCCCGGCGAGTTTTTTGGCGAAATGGCAAGCGTGTTGAACAATGTACGCTCGGCGACCATAATTTCCAAAGGTAGTAGTGTTGTCCAGGTCTATTCAGCCGACAACATTCAGGATATGATTGAGGAACATCCGGAGATCGCAAAAAGGATTATTCGCACTTTGGCCAAACGGCTATCTCAGACGACAAAGGAGATTACGAGGCTGAAGAAGGAATTAGAAACGAACACCAGGACTGACTCGTGAGCACAATTGGCGACAGAAAGGTCAGGCGGCTGTTTATCCGAACGTTCGGCTGCCAGATGAACCGTTACGACAGTGAACGTTTGGTGGAAATACTTGGCGAGGAAGATTTCCAGCCTGTGGATGATTATCGCCAGGCGGATTTTATCTTCATCAACACCTGCACTGTTCGCGACAAAGCCGAGCAAAAGGCATTCAGCTACCTGGGCCGTCTCAAGCAACTCAAGCGCAGCCAGCCTGGACTGGTGGTGGCTCTCGGTGGCTGCGTGGCTCAGCAGTATGGCGAGGATTTGCTGCGACGGCTGCCACACCTGGATCTTGTGGTAGGGACTCATGGCGTCAGTAGAGTGCCGGCCATGCTCGCTCGTTATGAGACTACAGGAGAACGGCAGGCCTTTGTGGATTTTTCCTACGATTTTGGTGATGAGTCTGACGGTCGGTCGCAGCTGTGTAGGCCTGAAGTGAGCTCTTACGTCACCATCATGAGAGGTTGTGATAATTTCTGCACCTACTGCATAGTGCCAATGGTCCGTGGTGGGGAGCGCAGCCGTCCGAGCGACGAGATTGTTCGGGAGGTGGCAAGCCTGGTTGAGTGCGGCGTACGGGAGGTCACGCTTTTGGGGCAGAATGTGAACTCCTACGGTCAAGGAGTTGCGGAGGAACTGGATTTTGCTGGATTGCTGAGGCGGGTAGCCCAAGTAGAAGGGCTGTTGCGGATTCGTTTTACAACCTCGCACCCCAAAGACCTGTCGCTATCACTTATGCAGTGTTTTGCGGATATAGAGCCACTTTGCCCTCACATCCATCTGCCGGTGCAATCAGGATCCGACCGGATTCTAAAACGAATGAAGCGGGGGTACACGAGGGAACACTACCTTCGGCTGGTGAAAGAGTTGAAGGCAATAAGAGAGGACGTGGCGGTATCCTCAGACATGATTGTTGGATTTCCCGGTGAGAATGAGGAAGACTTTCAGGGGAGCCTGAGCCTGTTGGAGGAAGTTCGCTTCGATGCGCTTTTCTCTTTCAAATACTCTGATAGACCACAGACGGCGGCCAGCCGTCTGGATGGCAAGGTTGAGGAAAAAGTTAAACTGCAGCGACTGCAAACTCTGCAGAGTTTGCAAGAGCGTATAACCTTTGAGAAAAACGAAGTACAGGTGGGGCAAACCACTCGGGTGTTGGTGGAAGGTCCGAGTCAGGTCGGAGGATCCCAGCTCAGCGGGCGAACTCCACAGAACCGGGTGGTGAATTTTCAGGGGACGCCAGAGCTGGTTGGTGAGGAGATATCTGTTTTGATTAGCGCAGGACATGCCCACTCCTTGGAGGGTGTGGTTTGTGTGGAAGATAACGTGAACTTGAAGGTTGTGAAGGAGAGATCATGGTGCGGGAAATGATAATATCGGGTCTCACCATGGACCCGCAGACGAATACGCCCATCGTTGTGTTGAAAGATCCTGATAGCGAAACATCTTTGCCTATCTGGATTGGCTTATTAGAGGCCACTGCCATTGCCACTGAACTTGAAAAGGTCGAATTTTCCCGTCCTATGACGCATGATCTAATCAAGAATCTCATGGGCCATTTGGGGGCCAAGGTTGAAAAGGTAGAGGTCTGCGACCTGCGGGATAATACTTTTTACGCTTGGATCTACCTGAATGTGAACGGCAAAGAGACTCGGATAGACGCTCGACCTAGTGACGCTCTTGCCATAGCTTTACGAGCTGACGCCCGAATTTATGTGGACGAGAAGGTAATAGAGAAATCAGGCAAGCTAGACTCCACTCCCAAGGTGGAAGTCAAAGACGAGGAAGCCAAGAAGTGGACTGATATTCTGGAAAATCTCTCACCGGAGGACTTCGGCAAATACAAGATGTAAAGCAAGAACAATTAAGGAATTGAGAAATTGAGGAATTAGAAAATTCGTTCATTCGTCAAATTGTCAAATCGTTGAAGTCGTTAAAATCGTTTAGAGCATCAAGAGATCAACTCAAGCCGCCTCTCCGCTTCGTTCAGCAGTGCCTAGTGTTTAGTGCTTGCTGCCTAGTATAAATATCTGCCAGCTGCTCCCTGCCTGCTGCCTGCTTTTATCAAATCCACAATCCGCAATCCCAAATCAAAAATCCCTTAATCCCCTTGTCATCTTGCCTAGCTGCCATTAAGATCAAGTACTTCATCCCCAGGCTTTTTTGATTGAACCGTTGGGAACAGATTGTGCATGTTCTGCCGGTACTTTTTCCACCAAAGAAAGGAGTAATGTTTTGATTGACCTGCATACTCATTCCTTATTCAGCGATGGTGAACTTGTGGTGAGCGAGTTGGTGCGACGCGTCGAGGAAATGGGGTACCGTTTCATCGGTATCACCGATCACGCTGACCGCAGTAATTTAGATTTCATTATTCCTCGGGTGGTACGAGCTGCGGCAGAAATCAATCAGTACAATCGCATTCAGGCAGTGCCCGGAATTGAGCTTACCCACGTGCCGCCTCCCACCATTGCACCTTTGGCGGTGGAGGCCAGGAAGCTGGGGGCGCGGTTGGTGGTTGTCCATGGGGAGACCATAATGGAACCAGTACTGCCCGGGACAAATCAGGCTGGGCTAGAGGCTGATATTGACATTCTTGCCCATCCGGGCCTGCTTACGCCAGAGGAGGCAGCCCTGGCGGCACGGCGTGGCATTCTTCTGGAAATCTCAGGCCGCAAAGGCCACTCTTTCACCAATGGGCATGTGGCTAGAGTGGCCCGGGCAGCAGGGGCTAGCCTGATACTCAACTCGGATGCCCATGCGCCAGGAGACCTGTTGCCGGGGGAGATGGTCGAAAAGATTGCTTTAGGGGCGGGACTAGAGCAGGGAGACTTTCAACAAATGCTCCAAAATGCTGAGGAGCTGGTCAGGCGCAGGCAAGATGAGCACCATTAGCAAAAAACCCTGGCGAAAAAGGCTGGGCCTTGCCCTCGCCATTGCGATTTTGGCTGCCTGGATTTGTTATGTGGCAGTTTTCGTCTATCGCCTTAACTATGGCGGGGGAGAGGTTCTCACCCCGGAAGTACAACAACTGGCCAGCCAAGAACTCCAGGAAGAATGGTTTACCATATATCAACATGGCAACAGGACCGGGTACAGCCACACAGAAATCCGGCCACGGCCTGAAGGGTACGCGCTCACCGAAGAGCTGTTTCTCCGCCTCGATTTCCTCGGGGATATCCAGGATCTATTTACCAGGGTTCAAGCTAAGCTGGAGCCGGATTTCTCCCTGAAATCTTTCACTTTTCGTCTCCAAGCCGGCCCCATTTACTACAATCTCAGCGGCGGTATAAAGGACGGAAACTTGCTGCTCGTAAGTCAGATGGCCGGTCAGGAACGCAGTCAGCAAATACCGCTCTCTCATCCCATTTATTTGGGTAGTGGGATGAAGTCATTCATCGCTCAACAGCGTTTGCGAGAGGGGAATACCTATAGGCTGGCGCTCTTTGATCCTTCCACCTTGAGTCAGACTATGGTGCCGCTGCGAGTAGAGGCGAAGGAAACAATCCAGATTGGTTCCCGAAATTTGGAGGCTTATCGCGTGGTATTGGAGTTTCACGGCGTCAAGCTCAAGACCTGGGTTAGCCCATATGGGGAGGTGCTCAAAGAAGAGGGGTTTCTGGGTTTGACTATGGTGAGGAGCGACCGCAAGGATGCTGTCGCCGGTTTCGCCGAGGCGACACCCGCAGAATTAGTGCGGGAGGCGGCTGTGGTTCCAGATCGCACCATTGCTAGGCCCAGGCTGTTGAGAAGTTTGCGCCTGCAACTCACGGGCGTTACTGGTGAGGGTTGGGACTTGGCAGGTGGCAGACAACAGTTGAGCGAAGGAGAACTCTTCATAGTTCGCGAGGTTTTGCCACAAATCTCATCAGTGCAAATCCCATTGAGCACTGCCGAGATGGCTCGGGATTTGCAGCCGAGCTTACTGGTTCAGAGCGACGAGCCGATCTTGCAAGAGCAGGCCGCGGCCATTGTGGGTGAGGAAAAGGACGCTTTGCGGGCTGTTGAGCTCATTAGCTCCTGGGTCTATCACAATCTTGAAAAGCGGCCGACGCTATCCATTCCAAACGCGTTTGGAGTTTACAAGCTGCGGGCCGGAGATTGCAATGAGCATAGCGTGCTCTTTGCTGCCCTGGCCAGATCTGTGGGCGTTCCCACGAGGATCGTTGCGGGTCTCCTTTACACCAAAGGCCGCTTCTATTATCACGCCTGGAATGAAGTCTACGTGGGGGAATGGGTTGCCGTGGATTCCCTTTTGAACCAAGTGCCTGCGGACCCCACCCATGTTCGGCTTATTACGGGAGGGCTAGATCGCCAGGTGCGGTTGGTGAGAGCTCTCGGAAGGCTAGGCATCAAAGTTATAGACTATGAATGAAGATTGTACGTTCTACTGATGAACGGGAACCAACCTAGGAGCAAGCTCCCTCCGGGTCGTAGGCCCCGCCAGGCCGGAGGCTGCTTGCGATTCGACTACTGAAGACGGACACTACTTAGAGGATAGAACATGATTCGCCTGGAAGAACTTACAAAACGCTTCAAACAAGTCACTGCGGTGGACAACGTGAGCTTGATGGTGGCGTCCGGAGAGATTTATGGTTTTCTCGGGCCCAACGGAGCCGGTAAAACAACCACCATCAAGATGCTAGCCGGAATCATGCGCCCAACCTCAGGGAGTATCTTTATTGATGACCTGGATTTGCTGAAACATCCCATCGAAGTGAAGGCACGGATAGGATTTATTCCGGATCGTCCGTTTCTGTACGAAAAACTCACAGGGTCAGAATTTATGACCTTCATGGCCAATTTGTACGGATTCAATGGTGCGGGACGAGAAAAGAGGATCCAGCAGTTTCTCGAACTCTTTGAATTGGCAGAATGGGCCAAGGAACTGGTGGGTAGCTATTCCCATGGTATGAAACAACGGTTAATCATGAGTGCTGCCTTGCTGCACGAACCAAGGGTTTTCATTGTGGATGAACCTCTTGTGGGCTTGGATCCCAAAGGGGCTCGGCTCATTAAACGAATCTTCACGAGATTGAAACGGAGCGGTCTCACAGTGTTCATGTCCACCCATACCCTTGAAGTTGCAGAAGAACTTTGCGATCGCATCGGCATCATCCAAAAGGGAGAACTCCTTGCAGAGGGTACCGTCGCTGAGCTGAAGGAGTTGGCTGGCCAGGAAGACCCACGCTTGGAGTCCATATTTTTGCATCTGACCGGCGCTGAGACCGAAAGCACTGAAGATATTGGATTTATTAACTAAAAGAATTCCTCAATCCCTTAATCGGTTTGGGCTATGAAGGTATTGACTTTACTTGCCCCACGCTGGTGGGGTTTCAGAAACGGCTTATTTTTTGGCGGCCGCCGATCCCTTATCAAAGCAGGCTCTCTGTTGGCCATGGCTGCTGGCTTTTGGGTCGGAATATATGTGATATTCTACCGGGTGCTCCGCTATTTTCAGGCAGTGGAAGAATTTGGCGACTTGCTGGCCTACAAGCTTCTCACCATGGTGTATCTTACCTTTTTCGGGTTGTTGATCTTCAGTAACGTACTGGTAGCTCTCAATACGTTTTTTCTGTCGCAGGATTTAGAAATAATTCACGCTACCCCGGTTTCCATAGGAGAGATTTTTGCGGCTCGTTTTCTGGATACGTTAGTTGAGAGTTCATGGATGGTACTGCTTTTTGGCATTCCCATCTTCACAGCTTACGGCCTTGTCTACCAGGCGTCCCTTGTCTATTATCTCGGTCTTGTCAGTGTGATTGTTCCCTACCTGATCCTGGCAGCAGCTCTGGGGATAACCCTCACCATGATCTTGGTGCAGATCTTTCCAGCCCAACGCAGCCGGGATATACTGTTTCTTCTTTCCCTTTTGGTGATCATTCTCCTTTTCTTTCTCTTCCGGTTTACGCGACCGGAAAGGTTGGTGGATCCAGACGCTTTCGCCAGTGTGATCACTTATTTTCGAGCGCTCAGTGCTCCGGCTTCACCTTATCTGCCCAGCAGTTGGGCCAGTGAGGCAATATGGCCTCTTCTGAGACCTTCATCCGTCTCCAGTGGTTTTTATCAGGGATTTTTGTGGGTGAACGGGTTGGCCAGTTTGGTGGTGTGTGCCTTTGTGGCAATTTGGGTTTACCCGGAGGGCTGGTCCAAGTCCCAAGAAAGCGGACGTCTGTTGGCTGGCAGATTTCTGGGCCTGGTTCCCAAGCGGTTCAGGCCCAGAACACCGCGTCGCTCCCAGACTCTGAGTCTCATGGGCAAAGACCTGAAGTTCTTCTTTCGTGACAATACCCAGTGGTCACAGCTACTCCTGATCTTAGCTCTTATTGTGCTCTATCTTTACAATTACAGCGTTTTGCCTTTGGACAGTGTTAAGGTGCCCACTTTTTATCTGCAAAATCTCATCGCCTTTCTGAATGTTGGTCTGGCCGGATTTGTTCTGGCCTCTATAGGCGTACGTTTCGTATTTACGGCGGTGAGCGGAGAAGGCTTTTCATTCTGGATTATGCAAAGTGCTCCGTTGAGTATGAGACGGTTACTGTGGAGCAAGTTCCTTTTTTATCTTGCGCCTTTGCTGTTCCTTGGTCTGATCCTGACCATTGCCACCAACGAATTGCTTCAAGTGAGCGCTCTGATGCGCTGGCTGGCACCCATCACCATTTTCTCCATGGTTTTTGGCATCACCGCTCTTGGAGTGGGCATGGGCGCCGTCTTCCCAAACTTTAAGGCCGAGAACGTAACCCAAGTTGCCACAGGTTTTGGCGGGCTGCTCTACATGATCCTGGCTATGGGCTTCATAGCAATGGTGGTTGTGCTGGAAGCGGGGCCCGTCTACATCCTGTTCATGGCCCAAGCCCGCCACCATTCCCTCAGCTTTTTCCAATGGTTGTATGTCGGCGGCTCCATCTTTCTCATGGTGCTAGTGAATATTGCTGCTGTCTGGCTGCCGATGCGATATGGTGTTCGGAAGTTAGCTGCCTACGAAGGGTAAAAGTGATTCCCAGTCCATTCTCTCTATAAGAGTAAGCTCCCTCCGGGTCGTAGGCCCCGCCAGGCCGGAGGCTGCTTGCGATCACAAAGAATGATGAGAGGTAAGCCATGCAAGAAATAAGATATCGTCCCATTGGCGTCATTCATTCACCCTTCAAAGAGACAAAAGGGATGCCTATCCAGCCTGCTGGAGCCCGGGGAGTGGCCGGCACCGTAGAGGTAATCCCTGAGTGTGGTGATGGTTTGAAAGATCTAGACGGGTTTTCGCATATTTTTCTTCTCTATCATTTCCATCTCTCTCAAGGATACTCGCTGATGGTGAAGCCCTATTTGGATGATTCTATGCGAGGAGTCTTCGCCACCAGAGCGCCCAGGCGACCCAACGCTATAGGAATCTCGGTTGTACGGCTTGTGGGAATCGAGGGGTGCACACTTCACATCGAGGAGGTAGACGTTGTCGACTCCACCCCCTTGCTGGATATCAAGCCATACGTGCAGGAATTTGACTCGAGAGAGGTGGGACGAATAGGTTGGCTCGCCGGCAAAGCAGAAAAAGCAGCGGAAGTGGGAGCGGATGAAAGGTTCAAGTAATGTCCGTGGTCAGTGGACCGTAGTCCGTTGCAAATCCTACCGTTTGTCATCACAGATCCACTTGCATCCAGCGATACTATAAGGTAGTCTTTTCTAAAATTTTAGGCACTTTAGCTCACTTTAGGCATTTTCTCATTTTAGGCATTCAGGTTAACGGACTACGGACTACTAACTAGTTGGAGCCTACAATGACAAGTATCTTCAGAACTCTTTCCTTAGTTTTCGTAGCGGGATGTGTGGGGGGAGTGTTAAATAGTCTCGTGGTTTGGAATTTTGGCAACCTGGGAGTCAATGCCGCCCTGGGAGTCAAGATTGCCCCTCAACTGACCCCTGCCTGGCTTTACCCCCGCATTGTCTGGGGTGGAATATGGGGGTTTATGTTTTTGCTACCTATACTGCGCCGCTCAGTGATAAGTCGTGGTCTATTATACAGCCTGGCCCCCTCCCTGGTGATGTTCTTCATCATTTTTCCAATGGAGGCCAATAAGGGTATGTTCGGTCTTGCCCTGGGGAATATGACTCCTGTGCTAGTGCTCTTCTTTAACGCCATTTGGGGTGTGGCTGCCGCCCTCTGGCTGAGAATGATCAAGTAGGTGAAGCCCACGATGGTGCCTAGGGAGTATTGGAGTGTTGGACTCTATGAAATCGCAAACTCCAAGCACCAAATCTCAGGATTTCAGGTGTCAGGGAAGAAAAAGAAAAAAACTGAAACCTGAACACTGAAACCTTAGTCTTTGTGATTTGGAATTTATATTCCTCCAGTACTCTAGTAAAAAAGCCATCTCTTGTAGAGAGTGGCTTTTTCATTCTGTCGGTTCCAGGGCCACTTCCAGGGCATCGGGCATGGCGCGGACCAGGTGAAATTGCATTGCTTCTCGAACCTGTTCAGGCACATCCGGAAGATCCTTGTTATTTATATGTGGCAGGATCACTTCCCTTATTCCGGCCCGGTGCGCGGCAAGAACCTTTTCTTTAATCCCTCCTACCGGGAGAACATCGCCCCGCAAGGTGATCTCTCCGGTCATGGCCACGTCTCTCCGCACCTGCTTTCCAGTAATCAAGGAGGCTAAGGTCACCAACATGGCGATGCCGGCGGAAGGGCCATCCTTGGGTATGGCCCCAGCAGGCACATGGATATGAATATCTGAGTCATGGAGGAAGTTTTCCTCAATACCCAGTTGGGTGGCATGGGCCCGCACGAAGGTGAGGGCGGCGGTTGCGGACTCTTTCATCACATCGCCCAATTGGCCGGTGAGGGTGAGGTTGCCTTTTCCAGACATCCGGGCCGCTTCAATGAAAATGATGTCACCGCCGGTTGGCGTCCAGGCAAGTCCGGTGGCCAGGCCGGGTCCCCACGCTCGGGCGGCCAGTTCAGGAATGAACAGCACCGGCCCAAGAAATTCTTCCAGGTTGTCTGGCCCGATTCTGGTAACCTGCTCGCGCCCGGCGGCAACCTCTTTGGCTACACCTCGGCAGACGGCGGCGATCTGCCGTTCCAGGTTGCGAACCCCTGCTTCACGTGTATAAGAGCGAATGATAGTGCGGATTGCGTCATCCTCCAGTTCGATGAGATCATCTTTCAGGCCATGAGCTTCTATCTGCGCAGGGAGCAGATAGCGCTTTGCTATCATTAACTTGTCTTCCTCGATGTAGCCTGGCAGTTCAATCACTTCCATACGGTCACGCAGGGCAGGGGGGATGGTGTCCAATATATTGGCGGTGGTGATGAACATTACCTGAGAAAGATCGATGGGCACTTCAAGATAATGGTCAGAAAATGTATGATTTTGTTCAGGGTCAAGCACTTCCAAAAGCGCTGAGGAGGGATCGCCGCGAAAGTCTGTGCCCACCTTGTCGATTTCGTCGAGCATGAATACCGGGTTGTTGGCTCCAGCCTTGCGAAGGCCTTGAACAATGCGCCCGGGCAGGGCGCCAACATAGGTGCGCCTGTGGCCCCGAATTTCGGCCTCATCCCGCACCCCGCCTAAAGAAATGCGAATAAACTCACGCCCGAGAGTGCGGGCGATGGATTGTCCTAAAGAGGTCTTGCCAACACCTGGAGGACCCACAAAACAGAGAATAGGGCCCTTCATATCCTGTTTGAGCTTTCTCACCGCCAGGTATTCGATGATGCGTTTTTTGACTTTTTCTAAATCATAGTGGTCGGCATCCAACGTCTCTTGGGCAGCTGTAATATCCAAGTTGTCCTCGGTGGAGACTTCCCAGGGAAGCTCCAGTAACCAGTCCAGGTACGTGCGTGATACAGTATATTCGGCAGCTGCCGGCGGCATTCTGCTCAACCGGTCAAGTTCCTTCCCGGCCACATCTCGCACCTCGTCGGGCATGGGTGTTTCTTCCAGCTTCGTTTTCAATTCATCGATCTCGACGGTTCGTTCGTCACCCTCGCCAAGCTCTTTCTGAATAGCCTTGAGCTGTTCGCGGAGCATGTAGTCCCTTTGGGTCTTGTCCATGCCATCCTTAATCTTCTTCTGGATTTCCTGGCTGAGTTCCAGGGTCTCAAGTCTCTGGTTCAGATGGACAGTCAAGCGCTCCAACACCGTCTGAGTTTCCAGAGTCTCGAGAATTTCCTGGGCCTCCGCCAACGTCAGATCCAAATTTGAAGCCACCAAGGAGATGAGGGGGTGGGGCCCCTCCACATTGGTAGCTACCATGGCCAGTTCGGCCGGCATGTTGGCCAGTTCCGCAACTCTCTGAAAGAGATTGCGAATGTTTAAGACCATGGCCTCGATCTGCTTGTCCATCTGGACGGCTTCTTCGATAATTTCCACCTTGGCAACCAGGTAAGGTTCTTCCTGAACTGTCTCCGTCAGCCGAACCTTTTTGGAAGTGCGGACCAGCAGGTGGTAATGGCCCTCGGGAGATCGCATCATCTTCAAGATAAAGGCTGCCACTCCTACCCGGTATAAATCCACAAGGGCAGGTTTCTCCACGGTGTTGTCCCTTTGGGCCACCGCCACAAGCGCTCTGTCCTTAACCAGAGCCTCATCTATCAGCTTGATGTGACCAGGGCGGTTCACCAGAAGTGGAACGGTGAGTTCTGGGAAGAGCACTCCCTGGTGCAGAGGCAGCACCGGCAGATGCTCGGGGATTGCTTGCTCTTCTTCAGTATTTGTCAAATTGACAGCTTCTTCGGCCATGAACAAAACTCCTTTTTTAAGCATTCGGCCTAGCTATTAAGTCACGTTCAAAAATCGTTCGCATCATAAAGCGAATAGCTAACGGAGGACCGCTGATATCAAAACTATTTTTCTGCTTTTATAGATACCGATGCCGAAATCCTGGATTTCTTAGGGAGGTGAATGACTAAGAAACCATCCCGATAGGTTGAGCTGGCGCCATCCGGGTCCACGGGAACAGGGAGGCGAATAGCCTGATTGAAGGGGCCGAAGTCTATATCCATGTGATGGACGCGACTGACATTCTCGTCCAACGGCCTGCATCTGTTACCAGATATCCTCACAACCTCACTCTCTACCACCACGTCCACATCTTGCGGCTGGATACCAGCCACGTCCACCAATACGGTGAGCTCGTCGTCTGTTTCATAGAGATCCAGGGAAGGCCGCCAACCAGTGCCACCACAAAGGGCGGCCGCCCCAGGGCGCGTCAAGGAGCCAACCATCCTTTCCATGCGCTGACGCATACGCTCAAATTCTTTGTCGATGTCATCATCGAACCATTTCATGAAATCCTCCGGCAGCTAAAGTGCTTATTATCTCTATTAACCCGGATATTTCATGAATTACTTGCTGCGACAACGGATATGGCCGCCCTTCCTGGCGTCCTCGGGTGTCGGCCCCTGCGACGTACCGTTCAGGTACGCCTCGGATCCAACACCCTGCGGTTGCCAGGTGGCACACCCATCTTCGTGGTCTCGCGACAGCAATTCATAAAATATCCGGCTTAGTGAAAAAATAGTCACGGTTGGGTAGATTTTCAAGGCTGGAGAACGAAAGTGTTACTTACGGTTGGAGTAGTTTAAATCCCGTTTCGGAGTCATGAGTGCGTACCCCAGTTGTGTCAGCCAGTTCAAAAAGGATCACTTCCATGACGTGCCACACCCTGACACCCTGACGGATACAGCCGGTTATGGTAGCTGACTTCCTGCCGCATGCCATGTGCATATGAAGCACGGGATTTCCTTCGTCGTCCGGGAAAAGCGTTCCAACCCCGGCTATCTCGTGCACCTCATCCAACACATGCTCCATGGGAACAACTGGTGTTGTCCGGCCTTCTTCAGGGCCAACGACAAACTTACTTTTTTGATCAGCTCCGCCGACTATGATTAAACTAGCGGCTCCGATGGATTTTTCACGGGCAAAGCGTTCAATTTCGTCATGGACGATGTCACCATCCTCTAGACGTATTACGAAAATTCGTCCCTGTTTGGCCTCAGAGTATTTCATGCCCAGCCTCTTCAAAACTGTTCAGTTCCATGTTTTTTTGAACTCTATTTGGATCAAAAACGCGTCCGTTCATAACGATGTAAACACCAACCGGCAACAATTGGACAGCAGCAACTGCAGAGCCAATATTGAACGGGGCATCACTTGATTTGGATCTGGCAGGTTCGATTGCCCCTGTAAGCACGATAACTTTATCTCGGATAGTCATAATTTTTTTTGCCGTTGCAATTATAGTATCAGTTCCGTGCGTTACTATTACATATTTATGGTCATCAGCCTCTATCTTATCGAAGATGAGTTGGCGGTCATCATCGGTCATATCGAGGCTATCTTTTCTTAATATGGATTCAATTTGATATGCAAAATTGATGTTTGCCTCTTTTAATACTTGATCGACAGCTGGCTCACCAACCTGATATTTGCTTTTCTTATCGAAATATATTTTGTCTATCGTACCGCCAACGGTAAAAATTTTGATCAGCATTTTGTTTTTTTGAAACCTCCGAGCTTTCATTCGAATGAGCTGTTATATAAACCCTAACGCTGCAAATCTGCACAGTTAGGGTGAAAAGTTTTTCTTGCGCAACAT
>CAMYLW010000014.1:0-5205 GCA_947259475.1 Thermodesulfobacteriota bacterium | reverse complement strand
GCCTTAAGTGATCTTCTAAAAAGAATGGATTTAGACGGTGTTTTAAATTGCACTAAATCACCTAAAGATAAGCGAACTCGTGTTTACTCAAGTCGAACCACTTCGAATGAATGCTGTATATCCAATCACCTCCAACCACATAGCTCATAAACCAAACTATTAAGATAGCAAGAGAAAAGAGAAAGCACCTCAGCGAGATTTCTGCCACAGCATCAAGCCTATTTGACATCTCATCTGCATTCATAATAGATCCCTTTCTACCAACTTTTCCTTCCGGCATAACCGATCGAACTCGACTGCCGAGGCTTGTTCAGCATCCTACATTGCCTCAGCGAATTCTGATCTATACCTGGCCACTCCAGAGATCCCCTGCATCACGGACTCGTTGAGCACCAATATCATGAAACCGTCATCTGGCACTTCCCATTCGCTTCTAACTCCGTAGCGACTTGCAGGTTCAAAGCCAAATCGTGGGTAGTAATCAGCGTGCCCCAGAACGATCACAAAGGCACAGTCGCTGCTCGCCAATCTGGCAATTCCTGTCCTCACCAGTGCTGAGCCGATCCCCTGTCGTTGGTATTCGGGTAGTACGGCCATTGGTGCCAACCCCATCCCCTCCACCGTTGTCTCGTCGCCCTCAACCGTGACAGAACTGAAAAGGATGTGGCCAACTACCTCATTGCCAACCACGGCAACCAATGACAGTAGATCATTGCAGTTCCGTCGCAACGTGTCCACGAGATCAGCCTCTAGAAGTTGCCCGAAAGCCTGCTTATTCACTGCATGGATTGTCGGAATGTCTTGCGGTTGTTCTTTGCGGATCTTGATCATCTTCTCATCATGTCAGGTTCATTGACTTGTTATGCAATTCAATTTCGTAATATTTTGTGCCTTCATTTGGGTTGTGCCGATAGGCAGGTATTTCATAGAAGCCGATAGACTCGTAGAGCGCTTGAGCTTTTTTCATGCTGGGGATGGAATCCAAACGCAGGCGAGAATATCCCATCATTGCTGCTTGCTTAATAATTGCCTCAACGAGGCATCTGCCGATCCCTCGTCCCCTAATCCTCGGGGAGACCTAGAGTCGCTTCATTTCACAAACACCGTCAGCCAATTTGTGCACCGCAACACATCCGGCCAGTTTTCCATCACTATAAGCAAGGATAAGGTTTCCGTCCGGAGCCGCATATTCCCCGGGAAGATTGTCTATCTCCTCATGAAAATCCTCGAGTGCAGGATCATTCTTTCGCGTCTCAGCATACTCCTGGAACAGAGCTTTTGCTTGAGCCACGTGATCTGGGTTTTCAACTATCTGTAGTTTAATCATGCTCCGCCGCGGGAATGTGGTAGCCCTAATTATTCATGAAACATCCGGGCTAGGTTTTTCATCAACTAACCTGATTCTCGTTGTCAACTCAGGATATTTCCCTCGGATGCCTTGATAGAACTCACGAATGCGGTCCATATCCTCTTTAATATCACCTGTAGGTACGAAAGAGAGACCAAGACATGCCTTTTTCTGACCGTAATCTAAATATCCACATAATATGGGAACTTGGGCAGTATGTGCAATCCAGTAAAAACCTGATTTCCAATAGTCTTTTTTCTTTCTTGTTCCCGAAGGACCTATGGCAACGACAAGCTTCTCAGACTCCCTGAATTGCTTTGCAATCTGATCGACCACGCCGTGCTCGCTGTCCCGATTAATAGGGATTCCCCCTAACCATCTCATGATTCCTCCAAAAGGCTTTTTGAAAAGCGCATCTTTTCCCATCCAAGAGATCCTTAAGCGGAATATATATACCGCGGCAAGCGTGAAAGGAAAATCCCAGCCACTGGTATGTGGTGCACCCACAACGACAAATTTGCCACCAGGCGGAACCTGCCCCACAACATCCCAACCAAAGACCCCCATCCAAACACGACCTATCCAGTATTTGATGAATCCAAAAATTGGACCATTGTGGGTTATTCTGTAGCTAAGCATTTCCTGCTTTTCTCATTGATATTGGTTCACTGGTAGTGTTGCTTTATAACATCTGAGTTCAAGAGGTATCCAGCGTACAAAGTGAAAGCTGTGACACCAGCGAGAATCAAGAACATTCTGAACCATGGCGCACCAACCATCATGCGCTGCTGGACCAAGACAAAGGTTGTGTGCACCCAGACCAGCGCACCAACGTAGGCTAACCCTTGTACAAGCAACAGAATCCAGCGCTTCTTGATGAGGAGTAGCAATGGTGCGAGGATGCTAACACCTACAAGAATGATACTGCTGCCTCTTAAAAAGTGGGCTCCCAACAGCAGGGAAGCGAGTATCAAGGGGATGATTCTCAGAACCATAGGCAGCAAGCCCTATCCCTCCTCGTAAACTACAGCGGTTCGCCGTAGGCGGATCAGCTGCACTGAAATGTTAGAAAGCAGTCTTATTGCTTCTGAGCAACTATATTTCGGTAGAGTTCCTCCTGGGAGCCCTGGGGGGATTCGAGTTGCTCATAGAATACTCGATACGTTCCGGCTGCGAGACTTATCTTGGCCCCATTTTGGTCCGTGCAAACCTCATTTACCTGGTCACGCAAAGACTGTGGAATGTCATCTGCCAACGGCAGAAAAAGAAGTGCCCCGGAGTGGCAGGAAATCTTTTCAGCCAGCGTTTCTGTGTTGGCAGGCAACAAGAACTTTTCTTCCAAGGACTGTGACAGTGGAAGCAAGAGGTGCGGATTGCACCACAACACCGGGCATGAAGCTTTGCCACCATAATGTGTCACCGTCAGACCACGCCTTCGCACATAACTCGCCGATGGGTCGGTGCTTGCACTCATTGTCTGACCGAGATGAATTGGATCGGTGATAAAAAGAAATTTGTCTTTCAACTCGAAACTGTCATCGACTGCCACCATACAATCGGGAGACCATTTATGCAGATCCTGAATCGGCCTAAATCGCTTCGGGTCGGCCAGGGCAGAACAATTGCTGTTCGTTGTCATATAAGGCTCCAATAGAGAATCAAAGCAAGTGATTCATGAAATATCCGGGCTTAGAGTACGGTCTCTTGGTATGGTGGGAAGGTTTGCAGCCTCCCAGGCAATAAGAGCTTTTTTGCGTATGCCACCCCATCGATAGTCACCCGGGGTGCCGACCTTTCGAATAACACGATGACAGGGGATGAGATAGGCCACCGGGTTGACAGCGATCGCTGTACCCACCGCACGGGAGGCAGAAGGGTTTCCAATGGTACGTGCAACTTGACTATAAGAGCAGAGAAGGCCAGGAGGTATCCTGAGAAGAGCTTTCCAAACGTTGATTTGAAAGTTCGTTCCCTTTACCAGTAAAGTCAGTGACCCGTTTTCATTTTTTTGGCGAGTGAAGATTCTCTTTGCTATGGCGCCGGTACCTTCTTTGTCTGGATAAACTTCAGCTCCCTGCCAAAACCGTTTCAGGGAAGCCAGTTCAAGTTCCGCAGGTTCATCTGCAAGGAAGGAAAGCCAACAGACACCCCGTTGGGTGGTGGCCAGAAACATTGAGCCGAAAGGGCTTGGCTGAATCCCATAGCCAATCTGGAGTCCAGCGCCTCGTGTTTTGTACTCGCCAGGCGTGACCGCCTCCAGCGAGACGAAGTGGTCGTGGAGACGCGCCGGACCCGATAGCCCCACTTCATATGTTGCGTCCAGCACGCTTTTGGACTGTTCCAAAAGCTGTTTTGCGTGCTGGACAGTGAGAAACTGCAGAAAACGCTTAGGCGATACACCTGCCCAGCGTTGGAAAAGACGTTGAAAATGAAACGTACTAAGACCTAGTTCGGACGCAATATCAGCAAGAGTAGGCTGTTCAGGTGCACTCCGTTCAATGAACCAGATGGCAGCAGCAATTCGCTCATAATCAGACTTCATAGCTAACCTCCAAAATTGACAATTTATAGGCCACCGTAGCCTATGGCAGATGGAGTAGCCACCCGATTCTTGCTAATTCCCTTGGGTGTGGGATGGATGACAAAATACCTAGAAAACTTGGTCCTCAGGGCCAGTCTAAGATCCCGCCTTGCGGGGGTCAAGGTGAGATGGCTTTGCCGGTAAAGAAAGCGAGCTGTTTTGGAGTACTGGAGTACTAGAGTCTATGAAATCCCAAGCTCCAAGCACCAAATTCCAAACAAATCACAAATACTAAGGTTTCAGTATTCAGCTTCTATGTTTCTTTTCCCTGACACCTGACACCCGACACCTGAAACCTGGTCCCCGTTTTTTTACTTTGAGGTGATGTATTCATACAACTCATTCCATTCTTGAGTTAAATCATATTCTGGCATTGTCTTATTGGCTCTCCTGTACCAGTAGTTTGAGTTTCCTAAAGCCCCCTCTTTTCGGTGCAAGTATGCATGAATCCAATAAGAATCTGGCGATTCAATACCCTGTACAATTGTATGAGCACTATCCCAATCACCATCTCTGTCAAGCTCTAATGCCTTTGTTAGTTCATCGACATTTCTACTCATCTTAACTCCTTTTTTGTCTCTAGGCCTAGCCAGGATATCTTCGGGCTAACAATCCATGGACGAATAAATAAATTACTGTAACATTTCTTTCCAAACCATGAAAAGATCATGACCGTAGACCCAGTAGTAAAATGTGGCCCCGAGTAGGGCATGAGAGAGTCCCAGAGGGAGCAGGACTCGATAACGACGGTAGAGAAAAGTCCAGAAGATTCCTGCAGCAGCGGCAGCAAGCGTGACGCCAATGTCAGGTAAGTGGACTAAAGAGTACGCCATCCCCGTGGCGACTACTGAGAGCGGAGCGGGGAAAAGCGTAAGAAGACGCCCGAGAAGGTAGAACTGGAAGAGGAACTGCTGCAGGAGAGCCCACGGGAGGTAGAGGCAGAATGGTACGGGGAGATCGTAGTTTAAGAATCGAGCCCAGGCTCCATCCCAGCCGGATTCCCTGTAACCGAGCGCAAGTCCGATTGCCGCGAAGGCAAGAATTACGGGAATAGTGACGGCTGAGGCCAGAAGGTATGATCTTCTTACTCGAGTCCGTAGATCCTCTTCCGGTGGAAACTGAGCCCAGACTGAGTTTCTGGTGAATCGAGCGTTCGAGGCAATGAGGCAGAGCGCGAACAGAGCAAGGAGAACGTCAATGTAGATGGCCCGTTTTGGAAAAAGAGCGAGATAGACGATAGTTAGTACACCGAGAACGGAAAGTTCGGTGAGGATAC
>CAMYLW010000013.1 GCA_947259475.1 Thermodesulfobacteriota bacterium | reverse complement strand
CCAAGCGGTGTTCCAGCCATATTCGTTTCCTGAATAGTAAACTCTGATCCGTGAACATCGCCAACCCCAATCATAGATGGGGGTTCGGTGCTGCTCATCTACAGAAGGCAGACTTCGAACTCAATGGTTATTTGCTTCATCAGTTGCACTATTAGCATGTGTTTCTTTCATGGGCAAGTGGCAGCAGGTATCCAGGAGTTTCCCCAAAAATGTTATGAGCGACCTAGGCCAAAAGGGTAGGCTCGTCCACAACGAGCAATTGAATCCCGCTAAAGCAGGATTCGAAATGTAAGGAAGGTTCCAATTTTGTCGCATTTTCGCGCCATTTTATGGAAGTGTCTCCCTTGAAAATGCACCAAATCTTCATGCTGGCCTTGGCGGGGCTAAGAGTGGAAGGAGAGGTGGCTCAGGTGCTCGTTGTTTCGCAGCCTCCCCCTTTGGCCTTTCCTGGTATTTCTTCTGAGTGACTGGTGGGAGTGCCTGTGCCACTTCCGCAGCTGTGGGTGGGGGAGCCCCTGGCCCCGTTCCGCAGGAATGGGGAACAGGGAGGGGGCGCCTTCCCCCGCGCACAGCTGCGCTTGAAGTGACCAGGTCGGAGCCTTGGAACGACAGAAGAAAAACCAGGAAGACATTTTCATTTCCAAATGAGACCTCAGCTCGGCAATAGCTGCAATCTATAAACATCAAACAGACATTTTTGGGGTAACTCCTGGAGGTTCCTTTCTCTTGCATCTGTTTATCATCTTAGGGTAAACTCTCCCAGGTTCGTCGAAACAGTTCTTAGGTCCTGCACCTGTTTGTTCACTGTCTTCGTTCTGGAAATATTCACTTTGACCTCGCATATCACAGAAAGGATGAAACGCTATGGCAGAATGTAGAGCTTGTCTGGTCTATTGCATGGATTTTCGCCTTCATGAATCACTCGCAAACTTCTTTGCTGAGCAGAAACTGGACGGGGATGGAGCCGATGTCATTCGGATAGGTGGAGCGATCAAGAGTCTGGCCCAGCCCAAGGAAGCTCGGGATCGAGAGTTCTTTCTGGAACAGCTTAACGTTGCCTATGAGCTCCACGGGGTGCGCCAGTTCTATCTCATCAACCACGAGGACTGTGGGGCCTATGGTCTAGAAGACGTCATCGATAGTCCAGAGGAACTTGCCACCCATCGAGAAGATCTCCGTGTTGCCAAAGCTCTGATCCAGGATCGTTTTCCCGACACGGAAATTCTCACCTACTTTATGAGGCTCAGTGGAACAGCAGAGGTTGTCGATTAGTTAAAAAACGTGCACAAAACCATACATCTTAGCATCTAATTGTGCACTAAAGTGCTTCGTTGGTGGCCTCCTACTGAATGCTGCTCTTACTTCACCATCCATACTGCTGCACCTATAACATATTAATATTACTTCACTTCTTTCTATTCATAACATAGCTTCCTTCCTGGAATTAACACTTCCACTCTTTTTTTCCATGGCATAGCCCTTGCTTGGTAATCAAGTGGCGTAGAAATATGAATCTGTTTGGATGAGGAGAAGATTATGAAAAAGTATAGCGCGCTCATCACCTTGCTTACGTTCGTGATGATAGTCACCCTCTCTCTTACTTGGACTCAGCAAGGCAATCTGCTTTCCCAAGCTTACGCCAAGGAAATTGCTCACACGAGCAAGATAATTGCCGACACTCTCGCTGCCCATAAGCTCACCTGTTTGAGCAGAGACGGCGTGATCAAGACGGTTTTGCTTGATGGCAAATGGATTGAGGTTCGGGAGGTGGAGCTCGTTAACCTAACCCTCGTGATCAGAACTGATGTAGGGAACGTTAGTCTGGCAGCGGTGGTCAACAACCCTTAAGCTTCTTCCTTTCTATCTGGGGGCGGTCCTTTCTGAGGACCGCCTTTTTTTTTGACCTGTTTTGAAGTAAAGTGGCTTTAAATTGCACTGTCCCATGGAAGATTCTTCTTTTTTAGTTAAAAAGGCTTTGACAGTTGTTGCACTATTTTTTAGAATTGTTATAATTATCACGAGCTCTAGGCGGTTGCTAAAATGGACTGTTCGTGCTGATTTGGGCCGACTTTCTAAACGGCTACCGATGTTGAGGTTCAGGTTAGCAACCCTAAAGTGAGGAGGACTTTTTACCATGAATGAGTTGCTGGCTCCAGGTGGCAGCCTTGAAATGGTGGCAGAGGTTTTTGCCAGTGGTGCTGATTCCGTCTATGTCGGAGCAAAGGGATTCAGCCGAAGGAAATGCGCCTGGGAATTGGAAGATAGCCAGATCCAAGAGGCAATTAATATTGCTGCCGACTATGGTGGCAAGGTTAGGGTAGCCATCAACACCGCTGTTTCTGAAGAAAAATTCTTCCGCGTTCTCAGCAAGGCTTCCAAGTGGGCTCAATGGGGTGCGGAAGGTGTGATCGCCAAAACCCCAGAACTGATGCGGCTGATCAAACGCGATCACCCTGAGCTGACCATCCACGCCAGTGTTGGCTGTAATATCCGTACCAAGGAAGAAATGGAATACTACCGGGAGGCTGGTGCTACTCAGGTTGTGGCCTCCACTGAAATCAACACCCTGGAAAAGGTGAGACGCTTTAAAAAGGAGGCAGACGAAGTTGGCATCTTAACCGAAGTACTCATCCACGGCAACCGTTGCATCGGCGGTGTAGGAAACTGCCTGTTCCACGAAATAACTAGTGATTCTTATGTCAAGAAGGTTTACACGGATGAGGACGGCCACGAAATCGTTGAATATCAGGGTTGGCCTGACAAGAGTGGGAGCTGCTACCGTTTCTGCTTGCTGACTGAAGCCCAAAGAGAGAAACTAATGCGGCGTAAAGGCAAGAGCAACAAAGAAATCAATGCCGTGAATGAAAAAATTCGCCACAATCCCAATGTAGCTTTTGCCATTCAAGGCGAGGAATTTAAAAACTACATTGATCTGGGCCTGCATACCTTGAAAGTCCAGGGCCGCGAGTACCCGATTGCGCTCATTGGCCAGATGATCCGTGACTATCGAAGCCTTATTGCCGCCCATCTTCAGGGGAGAAACCCTACTGACCCCGAATTGATCACGGTGGAGGAGAATCTCGAACGACTCGTCAAAGATCGTGACCGGGCCAGGAAGGAAAAGACCAAAGAACTGCACCAGCACATCAAGGGTCTCTCAGATATGGGGGCTGAGTAATGTCCAGAGTCTACCTGGTGCGTCACGGCCAGACAGCCTGGAACGTGGGTGAGATTTTTCGCGGCCGGGCAGACATTCCTTTGGATGAGACCGGGAAAGGTGAGGTCCACCTGGCTGGAGAAGCACTCAAGGACGAAACCCTCCACGCTGTCTACACCAGCCCCCTCTCCCGCTCCATTGAGACAGCCGAGAATATAGCTAAATTTCATGATATATCTGTAACGCCCCTTGATGCCATAATCGACATCAGTTACGGAGAATGGGAAGGGCTAGGCAACCAGGAGGTTCAGCAGAAATACCCCGAACTCCATGCCCTTTGGCTTAGTGAACCTCACAAAGTTCTGTTTCCCGGAGGTGAGAGTCTTGATGAGGTGAGATCGCGCACTATGGCTGCCATGGAAGACCTGTTGCTAATACATCAGGATGAGAATTTTGCTTTAGTTGCGCACCGGGTGCCAAACAAGGTTATCTGTTGTGCCCTGTTAGGGCTGGACAACAGCCACTTCTGGCGTATTCAGCAGGACACCGCCTGTACCAATCTTTTTGTTTACCGGAACGGACAATGGATCATATCCTACCTGAATGACACCTCTTATCTCAAGTCGCTGGGGAAAAAAGCTCTGGCTGACTTTTGATTTATCCCCCACCACAATAAAGCTTTATAGCCCTCGCAAGCTCCCCTCTGTTTATCACCAGGAGTTTCCCAAAAAACGTTATGAGCGACACAGGCCAACGGGGAAGGCTCATCCACAAAGAGCAATTGAATCCCGCTAAAGCAGGATTCGAAATGTAAGGAAGGTTCCAATTTTGTCGCATTTTCGCGCCATCTCATGGCAGTGTCCTTTTTGCGAAAACACCAAATCTTCATGCTGACTCTAGCCAAGCTGAGGTGCGCAAAAAAATGAGGCTCAGATGCTCGTTGTTTCCCAGCCTCCCCCGTTGGCCTTACTGGTGTTTCTTCTGAGTGACTGGTGGGAGGCCTGTGCCACTTCCGCAGCTGTGGGTGGGGGAGCCCCTGTTCCCCGTTCCGCAGGAACGGGGAACAGGGAGGGGGCGCCTTCCCCCGCACACAGCTGTGCTTGAAGTGACCAGGCCGGAGCCTCGGAACGATAGAAGAAGCACCAGGAGGACATTTTCACTTTCTAACGAGACCTTAACTCGGCAATAGTTTAAATGTATAAACATCAACCATTCATTTTTGGGGCAAGTCCTGTTTGTTTATCACTCCTTGAAATAATGTGGCTGACTATTATATGATCCTTTGGCTTGGATGTTTCACGATTTTTTCCGGTTTGGGTACGCAATGTTAAGGTTTAGTAGAACTTTTTCAAATCATTGCTGTCTAATCTCGATAAATGGGTACAGAATCGTTGGCTCAACACAGTTCAGGCGTTAAGCGTCAGGAAGAACAGCTACTCGTTGATCGTTGTCGGCGAGGAGATAGGGAATCTTTTGCCCAGCTGATGCGACTACATGAGAAACAAATCTACAATTTCACCTATCGTATGCTGGGAAGTGAAGGGGAAGCTGAAGATTTAACCCAGGATATTTTCATTGCTGCTTTCCGGGGGATACGGAGTTTTCGAGGTGAAGCCAAATTTTCAACCTGGCTCTATCGCATCGCCCTCAATCAGGCGCGAAATCGCATCAAGTACCTGTCGAGAAGAAATTTTTTTGCCAGACAGACGAGAAGAGCAGATTATGGAGCAAACACGGGGTCGGAAAGTCCAGAGGGACTGGCCGATAGTGCTCCTACTCCAGAACAATGGACGATGGCGAAAGACCTGGCCTCCCAAGTGCAGGAATGTCTCAACCAAATACCACCCCGGGCCAGAAAGATACTGGTATTGCGGGATGTACAGGGTTTTTCCTATGACGAATTGAGTCAGATGCTCTCTTTAAGGCCCGGCACAGTGAAATCACGTCTGCACCGAGCCAGAGCCGCTATGCGGGACTGCCTCTCAGAAAAGCTAGAGTAACCAATGAACTGCGGAAAGTATCAATCACAATTCAACGATTATCTGGACGGCGGCCTGTCGCTGATAGAGCGCGAAAAATTACAGCACCACCTCAAAGAATGTCTGCCCTGTTATCGCAAGTGGAGTTCCTTGCAGAAAACCCAAGAAATCTTACAACAACTGCCGACCCTCGATCCTCCAGAACATCTAAGTGCCGTGGTAATGGCAAGGTTGAAAAACCGTCGTCTCCGTCAGCCTCTTTGGTTCTCTGCCGACCTCCCCCGCTGGCTTCCCATGGGGGTGGGTGCAGCTTTACTGTTACTTATCTCTGTTGTTCTCTGGCAAGTGATGCCTTCTCAGTACCCTTGGCAATCACTTTTCCCCAGCTCCCGGAAAAATGTAGCGACTAGCACCCGCCCTGCCGAGCCGTCCCAAGAAACCCTTACAATAAGGAAGGGAGATCCCGGTTCCTCTGTTCCGGTTATGGTCCTAAGGGTCAAGGACTTCTCCAGAGCAGATCAAGAACTGCGGTCAATGTTGCGTTCGTTTACCAGGCCACCGCTGCCGGAAAGAGAGCCGAGCCGCTCCCCCCATGCCAGATCAGCTCGTTTATTCCAGCTCCAGGTTCCGGGACAACGTTTGCCCCATCTGCTCCGGGAATTGCACAAGATTGGCCACCTCGACCAGAGCCAAGTGGAGAGCCAGAAATTGGCCAATCCTGGTCAGCAAAAACAGGTTTCCATCTCCATTCGTATAGTGGTGGTGAGCAACGGATCTGATGTGGAGATACGTCAACTACGGGAAGGAAGGTAAAAGAAGGGATTCCTCACTCAATACGCTTCCAGCGTGTGCCTTCTGGGGTATCGACAACCTTAACCCCTCTCTCCAAAAGTTCCTGACGCAACCGATCAGCCTCGTCCCAACTCTTGTTGCGCCTGGCTTCAGCTCTGGTTTCCAGGAGTCGGCAGGTATCTTCATCCAGCTCAGGCTCTAGGCATTGCAAGACATTTAATACAGAATCAAGCCGTTCCATAGCCGCAATAGCTGTTTTCTTTTGACTTTCGCTTATACGGCCATCAGATAGATACGGATTGAGTTTGCGGATAAAACCGAAAACTGCCGCCAGTGCCGATGAGACGTTCAGGTCGTCCCCCATGGCCTGATCAAAATTCTGCTCAACTTCATAGACGAACTGGTCGACCTCCTCGGCAGCCTCGCCTGTAACCACATGTTGTAGCCGCTGACTGAATTCATCCAGCCGCTCCAAACCCCGAGCAGCCTCCTGTAAGCGGTCCTCGTCGGAATGCAAAGGTTTGCGGTAATGGGTAGCCAGCAACCAATAGCGAATCTGTCTGCCGCTGTAGCCGCCATGTATCAATTGCTGCACCGTCACCCTGCCCTCTCCCTCTCTGGACATCTTTTTGCCTTCCATCAACACCCGTTCGCAATGGATATAGTAGTTTGCGAGCTGTTTGCCGGTTGCGGCCTGGGCAATGGCAATCTCGTTTTCATTGTGAGGGAATAAAAAGTCCAAGCTGCTGACATGGATGTCTATGGTCTCCCCCAGTTGCTTCATGGCCAAAGCTACTGTCTCAAGGTGTAGAGATGGCAGCACATTTCCCCAGGAAGTTTTCAGATAGATCCCACGCTTCAACTCTGCCAGGGTGGCGCGTCTGAGTAAGGTAAAGTCCCGGGGATTCAGCTTCTCATATGCTTCAAGATCAACCGTCTTCCCGAGTCTGATTTTCTGCAGATCCACTCGAGATAGTCTGCCGTAGTCCGAAAATTTTGAGATGTCAAAATAAATAGACCGCAATTTCTCGTAGGCAAAACCCTTTTCCATCAGGCTCTTGCTGATGTCCAAGATATCGTCAACATGCTCGCTGGTGCGCGCATAGTAAGTGGCCGGCTGTACTCCCAGGACACTCAGGTCCCGGCGACAAATCTCCATGTATCTCTTGGCATTAGCGTCAAGATCAGAATTGGTTCGAGCAGGGTCCAGTAGGGCCTTTTCACCCATATCGGTAATATTGACCACCTGGTTTACCTCAAAACCCTTGTATTCCAGATACCGCCGCAGGAGATCAGCTACCACAGAGCGGCGACTCTCTGTCATATCGAGGGATTCGCCCACAGCCGGCCCGGTGGTAAAAAGGGAGACTTTGCCTTCCGAGATGGGTTTGAAGTCTTCTTTCTGGTGGGAAAAGGTATTGTAAAAGCGGAAATCAGGTTCCATTAAAGTGGTAAACAAGTTAGTGCTCAGATAGCGTTCACCGCCGTCGGGGAGAATTGCCACAATGGTTCCTCCCGTCAAATCGCTGGCTATCCGAAGCGCCGCCGCCATGGATGCCCCTGCGCTCATTCCCACAAAAAGACCCTCTTCTCTAGCCAATCTCCTCGCAGTCTCGAAGGCCTCCGCGTCCTCGATATGGACGATCTCATCCATGATTTCTTTGTCGAATATGCCCGGCACGTAGGACTCCTTCATATTCTTGAGACCTTGAATTTTATGCCCCATATAAGGTTCTACGGCAATGGTCCTGACATTCTTCTCATATTCCTTCAAGCGTCTGGTGACACCGATAGCAGTGCCGGTTGTCCCTAAAGTCATTATGACATGAGTCACTTTGCCTTCGGTTTGCTCCCAGATTTCTGGGGCGGTGGTATAATAATGTGCTTTCCAATTGTCTTCATTGTTGAATTGATCAGGCATGTAATAACGATCAGGAAACCTACGGACTAATTCGTAGACCTTCTCTATAGAACCATCCGTACCCAGAGCTCCGGAAGTTAGCAAGATTTCGGCCCCCAGGGCTTTCAGTATCTTCTGGCGCTCCTGGCTGGCGGTTTCGGGCATCGCCAGAGAGATACGATAACCCTTCACTGCAGCAACCATTGCCATACCAATGCCGGTATTGCCGCTGGTGGCCTCGATAATGGTCTTCTCGGAAGTCAGTTCGCCTCGCCGTTCGGCGTCCTCTATCATCTGAAGGGCAATGCGGTCTTTAACTGAGCCGCCGGGATTTTGAGACTCCAGCTTAGCGTAAATATCAACATTGGGATTGGGATTGAGGCGGTTGACGAGAATCAAAGGGGTGTTGCCGATCAACTGCAGGATATTATCATAGACATTTCTCATGGTTCATTCCCGTGAAGAAACCCTTTGTTTTGCGCGGCTAGAGGAAAGACGATTTGTCCTGAAGCTTTTAAATGTGGAAAAAACATACTAAATAACCGAAATACTAGCAACAACAAATGATCTATCCCAGGCGGCTATCAGCAAGACAAGCCTTGTCCTAGCCCGGATATTTCATGAATTGGTGTCTCGAGGCCGTGGAGATGGCTGTGCCACCGGGCAACCGCAGGGGATTGGATCCGAGGCGTTCTGGAACATTAAGTCGCAGGGTGAGCCTGTCCTGAGTCTGCCAGTCCTGAGCCTGTCGAATGGGTCGAAGGAATACCCGAGGACGCCAGGCTTCCGGCTCGTAGAGCCTACAGCTCGGAGAGAAGGACGTTCATATCCGTGGTCGCAGTCACGCCAGGGCGTGATGAAATATTCGGGTTAGAACCCCTGTCATGCCTCAACGGGAGTAGGGCTCCGGTCCGATAGCTTTTTCCATCTTTTTCCCGGGAAGTTGGTGGGCTACCTTCCCTTGCATCTCCTAAGTGTTTATTATAGCCTTTGACAGTGGACAGAAAACAAGGAGATTCTTCTCTCATGCTGATGAATCGGAAAATTTTCGCCTTAGATTTGTCTGTGGAAGCTACCTCAGCCTATATTCTCATCTGTACCCTAGCCGAAAGCGGTACGCCGGTTACCATTGAGTCGGCGGGTTCATTCTGGAATGACAGTCCGGAGGCTCTAACAAGGGCCTTAGAAGAACTCAACCGCCACCGTGTAATCTATGACACACTTGACTCCAACCAAATGCGGCAATACCTTCTCAATCCTCCTGACCGCTGGGAAACCCCCACTGAGTCAAATTGTAAATAGTAAGCGGTGAGCAGTTAATAATTCAGCTATTTTACTAATTCTCCAATTTTCTAATTATCTAATTCTCTATTAAGTCTGTGCTGCCTTTTCTTTCAATCCAAGTTCCCGAGCGATTTCCCTGGCGGTTTCTTCCACAAAAGTGTTGAACTCATCTGGAGGCAGGGGCTTTCCGGGTGCGGGCAGTCTTTTTACTCCTGGAGCTTCTACCAGTGCGGGGAAGTTTCTCAACTCAGGCTTGGGCACTATCTCATATGCTGCGTCCAGATCATCGGCAAAGTAGCTTTCCTGGAATCCAGCAAATTTGAGTGCGTGCGCGGTAGCATTCAGCACCGCAACCTCCTCTGCTGAGACAACCCCTTCCTCCCTGGCCCGCAGCAAGCCTGCCAAACATTCACCACCTTGAGTACAGGCAATGTGCCCATTTCGATTGGCAATGAGCTGGCAGTCCATAATTTCCTGTTCGCTTACCTGGACTACAAAGACCCCAGGGCTGCTTGCAGCCTGTTCGTAAGCTTCAACCAGCCTCACAACCCGAGGCATGGACACAGGATTGCCGATCATTGCCGCCTGGGCCACACTGGGCCTTACGGTTACGGGGCGAAATACTCGCTTGCTCGGAGCCGACTCTCGGTAGTAACGGTATACCGGATCTGCATGTTCTGACTGCACCCCGACAATCTTGGGTAGAGTTTCGATCACTCCTAGATCCAGCAGTTTCAGAAATCCCCCCATAATCGCAGTAATATTGCCAGCATTACCGATGGGAACCACCACCACCTTTTTTTCCAGCTCATAATCAAATCTCTGTGCCACTTCAAAGGAGTAGGACTCTTGCCCTTGAATGCGCCAGGCGTTTTTTGAGTTTAGCAATGCTACATTGTAGTTCTCTGCAAGATGTTCAACCACTTTCATACAGTCATCAAATACTCCTGGAATCTCGAATACCCGGGCACCACTCCCCAGGGGCTGCGATATTTGCTGGGGTGTGACTTTTTTGTGCGGCAGCAGTACCGCTGACTTGACGGTCTTACTCATGTAAGCAGAGTACAGGGCTGCGGCAGCCGAGGTATCTCCCGTGGAAGCACATATTGACAGCACCTCGGTCAACCCTTGACTGCGAACCAGGTAATTCAAGTAACTTAAAGCGCAGGCCATACCTCGATCTTTGAAGGAGGCACTCGGGTTCTGCCCGTCATTCTTGAAATAGAAATCCAAGCCAACCCACTCCTGCAGTACATCATTTGCCTGAACGACAGGAGTGTGACCCTCTCCCAGGTATATGATGTCTTCTAGCGGTATCACCGGAGCGATCAGTTCGTAATACAGAAATATTCCCTTCAGAGCAGGGTGGTTAAGCATTCTCCGGTGGTCAAAAAGCTGCCGCCAGAATGAACCGCTATACTGTTTCAGACGTTCCCTCTCACGATCTTCAATCAACAAGACGCTCTTGCACTTGGGACAGGTGTAAAGCAACGACTCAATGGAGAAGACCTCCTCGCACTGTAGGCATCTATAGATCAGATCACCCGTAGGTTGAGGAAAAAGGTGGGGTCGAATCTCATCGGGAAAGTCAGAAGCCCTCATCGTTGTCTCCGTGATTTTGTGTAAGTATACGTGCCAATCGGTGTGAGAGTGGCAAAGCCGCACCGCATCTTGTATTCTGAGGCACCCTTTCTGTCAAGCGTATTTCAATTATTGCTTTTATCTTGAACTATCACCAATAAAAACACTATACTGAGTATGAGCCAACAGATCAATGGCAAGCGTGGAAGGAGAACGTGATGATAGACCTGCTTTATATTCGCGATGAGGAAATACATCCAGACGGCACAGTCATATTCGAAGAAGGAGGATTCAGCGATTGGGTCTACGTTATCATAGAAGGTGAAGTCAAGGTCAGCAAAAATACGCCGAAAGGCAAAGTAACTGTCGCCACGCTGGGGGAGGGAGATTTCATAGGCGAGCTTGAATTTTTAGACTTGGGAAAAGAGGCCCGCTCGGCTACAGTGGTGGCCGTAGGTCCCGTTAAGTTAGGGGTTCTAGATCGTGACAAGCTGAGGCGGGAGTACGACAGTCTCTCCCCAGACTTTCGCAAAATCATTCGCACTGTTGTCCAGAGGCTGCGACGCATTACCGTGCAGGCTGCATCCTTAGCCAGCTCCTAGCCTAGGACCTGGGGTACTGGAGTAATTGTGCATTAGAAAATATCAAATTCCAAGCATCAAATCTCAAGGTGTCAGGTGTCGGGTGTCAGGGGAAAAAACAAAAAATCTGCAACCTGAAACCTTTAATTATTGTGATTTGGAATTTCTTTTCCTTTAATACTCCATGCGGTATTTCCTCCGACAGGGCAGCCAGATTTTTTTCCACAGCCGATAAACCTTAAACGTGCTCCTTATGAGTCTCCTCTCTGTTCTTTCCTCATGCTTGACCGTGGTGGAGCAAAGCCAATTTGTTCGTATAGATGCCGCGGCCATATCTCACCTTCTCAACAGCAATTCACCCCTTGAGATAGCAGTTCCACCCCAAGGGCCTGCACCATACCACTATTGTGACGGTACCGGAGTTACCGCCGAATGGATCTTCGTACTTGACACCGTCAACCATTGCTTCTGGCCGGAAGTTGGGTCTTTACTCTGGACGGTTCATTATGGAAACGAAGCGCTATCGGGCTACTGGGCGCTGGCTGCTAGTCTGAAACGAGCCATGGAGGAAAAAATCCCCATCCACCAGGCAAATATACTGTCTAAGCTGGACTCGCAGACCCTGGCGCACATCTTCCGTGGAAGCGGCAAAATTCCTCTCTTTGAGGAACGGCTGACTAATCTCCGCGAGGCTGGACAGGTGCTAATGGATCGATTTCAGGGAAGCTTCATACACGTGCTGGAAGAGGCTGGAGGCTCGGCAGTGGAGCTGGTGCACCTGTTGGCGGCTGAATTTGCGAGTTTCAATGATACCACCACGCATCATGGCAACAAGGTATATTTTTTCAAGCGGGCCCAGCTATTGGTCCAGGATTTGTGGGCTACCTTCTCTGGAGACACCTGGGGAGATTTTGCAGATCTGGAGAAACTCACCGCCTTTGCTGATTACAAATTACCTCAGGTCCTTCGCCATCTGGGTATTATCCGCTACGAACCCGAACTGGCAGAACGCATCCAAAGGCTGGAGCATATTCCTTCGGGAAGCCCGGAGGAAGTGGAGATCAGGGCGGCAACGATTTGGGCTGTGGAACTCCTCAGACAAGAGCTGGGCAGATGCGGGCAGGAGGTATCCTCTGCTCAACTGGACTGCTGGATATGGCATCTGGGTCAGGATGATACCTACCGCTCCTTGCCGTATCACCGCACACGGACGATTTTTTATTGAGGAGGGAAACAGCACTCGAATAATCTGCGGAGCCCCAAAAAAAGATCCCCTATCGGCCCGGCGCACAGTGGCCGATAGGGGCAAGGGGCACCAAGGGAGACTGGCGTCTCCCTATTAACAATAATTTACAATATTGAGATGTATTGGTCAAGAAAATTATTGACTCAACCCTGACGTTGCAGACCTCCACTGAGCTGGGTTAGGCTAACTGCTGAAGAAGCTGACAAAAACCAGGAGCACTGAAAAATTCCAACTTCGTTTCAGGGCCGAAAGAAATGGCATCCGCATCATCTAAGTTCGTCTTCACTGACGGGGATAATCTGTCGCCATTGATAAAGGTACCGTTTGTGGAGTTCATATCTACTAACTGAATAACTCGACTACCTGGCAGTTGGCAGAAATATGCATGAAGTTTTGACACCATTTTGTTGAGCAGGACGATATCATTGTTGGCTGAGCGTCCCACAAAAATCATGCGGTCCGACGAATCCTTATCCCTTTTTTCCAAGGGAATAGCCCGGGCCTGAAGAAGGGGTTCGTCCTCGCTGCTACTAGTTGGCGAAAGGAGATTCTCTACGTCCACCTCAGAAATGGTTTCCACCCTCCCTAGCTTTGTCATGCTGGAGGGGGCCAGGTAATTTTCCAACAAAAACGGATGTCTATATGTCGCCAGAAATTTCTCCGACCCTAGCCCTTGCAGGCTCTGCAGATAGTCAAGAACCTTTTCATGATGCACTTCCTCCATGGGGTCCTCCTTCGGTTTTTTATTCTAGCGCTGCACTTTAACAGAAAGCATGATTCATGCCACCAAAAAATGTGAACACTTAATCATATTTTGATTTAGCTGTTGGAGGGATGATAATGCGGCGGAACAGGGTAACCACCAACTGGGAGAGCGTCGGCTTTCGTATTTCCCCATGCGTTCTATGCCAAAAATCTAGGATGTCCATTGCTCACCCAAGCATACGAATGAGCAATATCAAACAGAAAATGCCCAATGCCGAATCAAGAAGTCTTGAGTCTTTTTGTCCATCAACGAAACGGTCATAGCCCGAATATTTCATGAATTGCTGTCGCGAGACCACAAAGAGGGGCGTGCCTGCCCGCCATCGCGAGCCCGCTCGCTCAGGCGAGGCGGGCGGGCCACCGGGCAACCGTCCCGCGGTACCGCGTGATTCCGAGGCGTAAGAGAGACAAATCCGGCTATCTCAAAAACCTCCTTGATATATTCCTTCATTGAGCAGAGCACGATTTTTCCATCAGAGCGCTTTAGTTCCTTGGTAGCCTTCAAAAGCACGCGCAATCCAGCGCTTGAAATGTAATCCAGACTCTCAAAATCTACGATGACGCTTTTCGTCCCATCTTCGATTACTTCGAATATCTTTTTCTCGAATTCCGGGGACGTATTTGAATCAAGACGACCAAGGAGACCCAAAATACAGATTCCATTCTGCCTTTTCTCTACGACTTCCATCTATCCTCCCCTCCTCATACCCTTTGGTGTTTGCAGGAACAATCTCTTACAAGCTAATGACTTAACGGACTCAGTTGTGAACCTGTTGAAGCCTCGACTGAGTGTTCAGAGAAAATCACTATGTCCCGGTTATCTTCTTCTTTACGGTCAAAATGTTTCTATTCCCCTGCCTTTCATAGACCATATCATCCATGAACTTCTTGGTGAGGTGAATACCAAGGTTGCCGATCTTGCGCTGCTCAATAGGACATTCACAATCTGGTTCCTCTGCCTTTAGAGGATCAAAAGGAATGCCGTCGTCTTCAAACCGTATGATCAGCATTTCGTCTTCTTGTGAAATGGCTACCTTGATCCAGTGCACAGCATCGTCCGCATATCCATACGAGATGATATTACTGAAAAGCTCTTCCATGGATAGAGAGATCTCAAACAATATCTTGCTAGAGAGTCCCAGCGCCTCTCCGAACTGCTCCAGACTGCTCCCCAATGTACTCAGTTCAGAAAGGGAGTTCTTCAGTTCCAATGAAACTCTATCTGCTATCATGACCGCAAACCTTCCATAAGTATACAACACCTAGCCCGCATGGATCAGAGCTTGTTCCTCCTGTTCATATAAGACTCACACCAACTTTCTTTCTACAAGTATCACACAGTCCGTCCTTATCAAGAAAGAGCCTCTCTTCCCAGGAACGAATCCGGTCAACCATGGTTTCCAGAACTCTCGGCATAAGATCAGGAAACTGCTCAATGGCCTTGGTAAACTTCTCCCTGGTCATCACAAGACAGGTCATGTCCGTCAAAGCTTTGAGAGAAAAAAGACGTCGCATGTCGCCAAGCAATGCCAGCCCACCGAGGAACTCGCCCTCACCATATTTGCCCAGGGAGAATTCGCCGCTCTCATCTTTGCGAGCCACCTCTGCAATTCCAGATAAAATATGGAATGCATTGCCGTCATTGTCATCCTGGTGAAAGAGATAGTCTCCCGGCTTAAATATCTCCCTGGTGAAAAGGTAAGCAAACACCTTGAGAGCTTGAAGAGACAGGGCTGAAAAAAAATCCATTTGTCGCAGGATCTCAAGATTTTCTTGGAACTCACTGGTATCAGATACTTGCCTTTTTTCCATAGATGAGTTCATATAACATCCCTTTCTTGGCAACGAGGTCGTCGTACGTCCCCATTTCACCTATTCTTCCGGCCTTCATCACCGCAATCTTGTCATAGCTCTTGATAATGTCAAGACGATGCACCACCGCAATGAGAGTACTTTGCCCCTTCCACCTGGTGTCAAGCAAACTCTGTATACGCGCCTGGGATTTATTATCGAGGGCCGAAGTGGCCTCGTCCATTATGAGAACCCGGGGCGCTTTCAGGAAGACTCTTGCTATGGCCAGTTTCTGGCGCTGACCACCGGAGAGCCTGTCACCTTTGCTCCCCACCTGGAATTCCATTCCTATTTCTACAATAGTCTCCAGCAAGTCTTCTTCAATAAGAACCTGGATGATGCTCTGATCGATCTTCTCCTCTGCCTGCGGATTGACGGTTTTGGTCTTTCCGAAGAAGATGTTGTCAAGGATAGTCTGGGAGTAGATATATTCCGAGGCCTGATAAAATGTAAGAGCCCCGGGATCATCTCTGGAAATACTCTCCTTGAAAAGTGCGCGTCCCTCCAATATGAGCTCTTCCAAAATGCTTGGCATCCCAACCATTTTGTGTATGCCAGGAATAAAACGCAATGCGAGTCGCAAAAGGCCGGTCCTATCGTCTGGTGAGAGATGATGCAGTTTTGTTTTTGCCAGACGGGTAGCAAGCATTTTGTATTCATCCAACTCGTCCGCTCTAATGGGACTTTGTTCGAAGAAAACCTTTTCAGGCGGCAGGTTGCCCAAAATATCAACCGTCTGTCTGCAGAGCTCTGCGCCAAGAGCTAACAACGTCCGGGTGAGATCGGCCTTATCCAGAAATCGCAGAAAATAGTCATTTACGGCTAGGTTTTGAAGGGTAAAAGACTCTACGTTGGGTGAGCCGAAGGTCAAATTCGCAGCTATGTTAGAGTGGTAAAGATAGTTGTCCTCAGCGAAGAATTCAACGTAATCCGCCAGTTCCTCACCAAATTCTCGCTTGAAGTGGTCGCGAACTCGAATAATCTTTGATGCCAAACCCTGGTGCTCATCGTACACCAGGATGGTATTTAGTCCGAAACGGAGAACATCCACAAATATCCCTGTCTGTTGGAGAGCTTCGATCATGTCGTCAAGGGATGGCATGGCATCACTCTCACCAATTTCATCACTACCAAGTTTGGAAGCGCAAGAGTACAGGACATTATCCTTGATTGTCCCTTCGAAAGTAAAGGGCGTCTGGGAAACGAAACCGATGTTGTTAATCATGTCTTTCTTGGACAGAGCCGCCACTTCCTCACCACCAAGCAAAATATGTCCACCAGTATATTTGTAGAGCTGTCCAACGCACTGGGCCAAAGTGCTCTTGCCACTGCCGGAGAAACCCACCAGGGCCAGTTGCTCTCCCGGCTTCAGTGAGAGATTGATCCCATCGAGCAACTGGATACCACCTTCGGCCAGAAATGACAGGTCTTTGACCTCTATACTGCCCTCTAGCTCGTAGGGCTCGCGGTCATCTGGTTCAAGAGTGTGCTCGGGCACCTCATCGAAGTATTCCATGGTTCTCTTGTAGCGAACACTCGCGTCCTGATAAACTTGGTAGAAGGCAATCAGCTCTTTCCAGGGATCGTAGATTTTCTCCTGAGCCGAGATAAAAGCGACCAGCGCTCCAAGGTCCAATCGGCCTTTGATAGCTAGATAACCTCCCACGATAAAAACGAGAAAAGGGCTCAAGTTACTAAAAAAATTATTTACCGATTTGACCGAAAACTTATAGAGATTCCAGACAATCCTGATCTTGTATAATTTCTCAATCATTTTGTCATATCTGCGGTTTTCAATCCGGTAGGAGCCGTTGCCGTGAATCTCATGAATGCCGCTGATAGCCTCGCCGATTTTACCTGAAAGTGTCCTGGTCTTGTCCACCCTGCGTTTGTTAGCCTTATTGGCCTGCTGCTGCAGTCGAGGGAGCAGAATGAGAACCATGGGGTATATGCTGAGTGAGATTCCCGCCAGGAGCGGATTGAGCCAAATCAGATAGCCGGCAAAAGCGAACAGAGTAAGAATGCTGGCCACCGGGACCCCTATTGCCATGCCTACGAAGTTTCCTGCCGAGGCGAGTTCGGTAACCAGAGACGAAACCACCAAACCAGGCTGGGTCTTTCTGAAAAAATTTAGAGGAAGGGTCAGAATGTGATGATAGAGGGCCTGTCTCATGTCGGCCAGGGCTCGTTCGCCGATGACATTTTGGAGAGCGCTGATCAGGTATTTTAGTCCAGTGGCGATAACAACCGCGGCAAGATAGTACCCGCAGTACAAAAACAACATCTGGATTTCCCCGAACCTGATAGCTTCATTGATAATCCTTTTCTGCATTTCTAGCGGCAGGACTCTAGCAAACGCTTGAAGCTTAAAACTGCTTGATCGAATCCATGAAGGGAGAGACCTTTTTACCACTGGGGTTTCAGTCTTTCTCATAACAGACAACTCCTCCACGTTTTTTATATGATCATGAGATGTGATGATTGCTGATTGAGGCTGTGAGGTATTGTAAACTGCACTTGCAGGTTAGACAGCCGATTCTACTTTTTTCCTGAGCTCTTCGTCCAACTCAGCACCATGCAAAGTTGCTGCTTTGGAAAGTTGTTTAACCGATAAATTTTTGACCCTCCGAAGGTTAGCCCAGCGCAGGAAAGCTCCCTCTAGGTTTGCCTCGCTAAGGTTGGCTCCCATAAGACTTGCCTTATCCAGAAACGCACCACTGAGATCCGCCCCGGCAAAATCCGCTCCAATTAAATTGGCTCCTTCCAGAAAGGCCCTGCTCAGGTTTGTGCCTACAAGATCCGCCCCTATCAGCTTGGCTTCGTCAAGCAAGGCCCAACTGAGATTAGCCCAGCGCAGATTCGTGCCGCGCATATCAGACCCGCGCAGGTTGGCTCGACGAAGATTCGCCCCGCCTCCTCTGCGGTCGGTTCCACTGAGATCAGCCCAGCGTATGTCCACCTCGCGCAAGTTGGCCCAGCGCAGGTCAGCCCTACAAAGAATTGCGTCTCGAAGGATAGCTTCACGAAGGAACACCCCGCGGAGATCAGCCTCGTTCAGATTTGCTCCAACGAGTTGCGCTCCGTGCAGAATGGTATCGCGAAGGTTCGCCCTGTCGAGCAACGTTTCGCGCAGATCCGCCCAACTCAGGTTTGCTGCGCTGAAATTAGCCTCGCTCAGGTAACCCCAGCGCAGACTGGTCCCACGAAGGTCTGCCCCGCTAAGGTTTGCTTGCCGAAGGTTCACCTCGCGCAGATCTTTTCCCTGGAGGTTGGTGTCGCTGAGATCTGGCACTATATCTGAATTTTCCAGCCGCCAGCTGTTCCAAGAATCCACTCCTTGTTTCAGTTTTTCTAAATGCTCCTTTTCGGCCATTGTTACCTCTCCCACTGTTGACTACTCTTAGAAGATGACCAAACCCTAAGGCAAGAGGATTTGCCCGCAAACTATATGGACTGGATTCATACAACTCGTGAAATGATCTGAAGAGATCTGAACAGTCGACCAAGCCGAAATATGGCGTGCTTTCACAATCTCGGGAGAATCAGGCTCTTATCAAGTTACAAACTGAAGTGAATTCTGGCAAGGAAAAAATGCTTTGAGCCCATTGAAAAAGGGACTTGTGGTTTATCACAAGTCCCTTTCATCTAACTTGGTAGCGGGGCCAGGATTCGAACCTGGGACCTTCGGGTTATGAGATGGATCACTAAGATCTAACTGCTTAAAATTACTAGATGTCCTTCTGTGAAAGTTGCTTTAATTTTGCCTCATTCTGCAACCTATACGCAACCATTTTCCACGTTTTGCAAAGGTGGAGGGAAAGGGGGGTGCCCCCCCTACCCTACCCCCCTTTGACCCAATCCTAACATCCATATTCAAAAATAAGGAGGCTCCACTGTCACCTTGAGCCTCATTTTCGAGTTAAGGAATCCCTTTCCAAGCGTAGATACTATATTCGAGTTCCGAGTGCTGAGATTTGATGAGCTGATGGTGAAGATATGAAAAACATATCGGAAATCTTTGTCAATAGACCAGACTAAAGATATATAGCAGAGACATTGATATCTGACATTAGTGAGATCACTACTATATGCGGCAGTGCCCCTTCAAGCGCTGAAGTGTGGATTAGAGTATGTAATTCACATTCCAGGGGACCAGCCTAAACTTCAGTTGAATATGTTTACACTGAGCAATGGGATTATGCAGGTATGATTTCAGTGTTGGGGGTGTAAACGAGTAGACTTTAGCCCCAAAATACTAACTAATTACCCTTCTACCTGATCATCTTCATCACTCAAATCATCAAATAAATCTTCTGGTAGAGGTTCCACTTCATTTTCTGGTATGGCTTCTCTCTCTATAGTTGACAAACCTATTTCTTCCAAATCAGAAAGTAAAGTGTCAGAGAAATCCTCTGCGGGCTCCGCTAGTATGCGTTCTGCTTCGAAAGTTGGACCAGCTATGGCTTTGAAGATACCATTGAGAGTCTCATTCATTCTGACTCTTTTATGCTCTAATATATTGTTTTCCTTAGAACTATTCGAAGTAGTATTCAAAAAATCTTCGGTTGTTGTCTTATAGTAACCACTCTTGAAAACTCTATCTGCCATCTGTTGGTCGTGGGTATACAATACTAGACTTTCGTATTTCCCTGTGTTTTCCTCTCTAGTAACAAACTTTACATTTGCATTTCTCCATGCTTTCATTTCTGTCACTAATGTTTCTACAGTCGAAATAATAGTATCTATATTTTTTGATTCTAGATTCATATACTTTGCCAAGTAGCAGTGGTCCAAAATTGTGTAATAGACATTTCCCACCATTTTTCTCACCTCTTTTTGCGTCAACGAATTTTCCGACCAGAGTTCAATGGGCCAATTTCAGATCTCTCCTTGTGCTTTCATCCTCAACCACCAACACCTTGTCTGCAATTATCACCGCTCCTACAGCAGTTCTCTGCGATCACTATTGCACAATGCTTGAAAATCTCAAGTGCACCGATGATGCCCATTCGACACGGTAGGTAGGCAGAATAAACGCCTTATGAGGAAGGGAGAAAGGACTGGATTTGGTACTCTAAATCCTAGTCAAAATCAGCTCTAGCAATTAGGAACATTACAACTGCCATGCAAAGTATAACAGCAGTTTCAAGCATGATTAATTATCCTTTGATTCAAAATACTGGCACTGGCGACAGATCGGCTCGGCCAGTTCCTGAAATGTATGCTCGCACTCTTTCCAACTCATTCGTCAGATACCGGATGCGCATAATCGACTTAACCCGTGTGGAGAGTTCAAGCATATCAATAGGTTTATTTATAAAGTCATCAGCTCCCGCTTCAATTGCCTCCATCTTATGATCCCCTAGTCCTGATATCACTATGATCGGGATAGACTGTGTCTTTCTATCCGCTTTTAGCCTTCTGCAGACCTCTATGCCATTGATTCCAGGCATCTTAATGTCCAAAAGTATTATCTGCGGATTTTCTTTTTCCGCTAACTCGATAGCATCTTCTCCATTTGAAGCC
>CAMYLW010000012.1 GCA_947259475.1 Thermodesulfobacteriota bacterium | reverse complement strand
CAAAGGGATTACGGCTGATCAACTCATCCAAGATTTGCGTCCAAATTTCCGCATCTATTTGGTCCCCTTTCCTGCTTTCCAATTCCTGGCGTACAGTAGTGCGCAAATCTTTAAGATCATCAAAATCACCAAGGTTCTTGGCAAACTCATCATCCAGCTCTGGAAGCCCTTGTTCTTTAATATCCTTGATCTCCACCTGAAAGGTGGCATTCTTGCCGGCGAGATTCTTGTTGCCATAGTCAGGTGGAAAGGTGACCTCGATCTCTCTTTGTTCACCCTTGCTTGCACCAATAAGCTTGGTTTCGAACTCGGGGTTGAAACGATTACCACCTACTTCCAGGTGAAAGCCCTTGGCTTCACCATCAGGAACAGGCTTACCCTCAGCGAAGGCTTTGAAATCAAGAACCGCGTGATCTCCTTGTTGAATGGGACGCGGTTCCTCAAGGGATTTTAGATAAGAGTTCGTTTGTCGACGCACCTCGAGTTCAGCGTCAACCTCTTCCTCATTAACAACCAGTTGTTTTCTCTGAACCGGTATCTTTTTATAATCCTTGACAACGACTTCCGGTTTCACCTCCACCATAAATGAATAGCGGAATGGCTCTCCCTCCTGTAACGGTTCTCTGTCAAGGCCAGACTGACCAACAGCCTCAATGTCGGTTTGTTCCAGGGCTTCCATTAAAGTTTCGTTGACGAGTTCTAAGCCCACCTCATGGTTGATCTGATCCGCATACTGCCGCTTGAGAATTGCCAACGGGACCTTGCCGGGACGAAACCCTCTAACCTTCGCAGTGCGATTAAGCTGTTGATAAGCCTTCTTGAGGTGACGAGTCACCTTTTCCTCAGGGAGCTCTACATGCACCTTGCGAGCAGTCTCACTAATTTCTTCAATGGAAGTTTTCATTTGGCTATGATCTACTACTCCCCCCGATGTTGTTTGAAAAGACCCCCAGCTTTAACTCCTGGACGCTGGTTGCAAGACACTACAGGCAACACATTTCCACAAGCCCGGATATTTCATGCATCACCTGCTGCGACCACGTATATGGCCGTCCTTCCTGGTGTCCTCGGGTGTCGCCCCCTACGACGTACCGTTGAGGTACGCCTCGGAGCCAACCCCCTGCGGTTGCCAGGTGGCACGCCCATCTTCGTGGTCTCGCGACGGCAATTCATGAAATATCCGGGCCAGTGCTCCCTGAACCACCCGACAATATAATCATAGTAGGTGGTATCTGGCAACCCTTAACCCGGACATATGTGCACTCGCAGTACCCGTTCTGTGAATAATGCGGTTTAAAGAGCCCAAAAAAAGGGGTTAGCTCAGCCTGAGCCAACCCTTTGCAGTTACCACTGGTGCGAGAGGGGAGATTCGAACTCCCACGCCCTAAGGCGCTGGATCCTAAATCCAGTGCGTCTGCCAGTTCCGCCACCCTCGCACTGTGTCTAAAACGTAACTAATTACCTATCCACTTGGCAATAATTCTAAGTGAAACGCGAGCAGAACCAGATCTTGTCATCCCCGATTGTGGAGACCCGCTGTGGCCCTGTTCCGGGCTGCGGAGCGGTGCAACTCGTAGAATATTTTACCCTTCTGTCCGACTGATTTGCAAGCGCTATCACGCGAGCGCAGCGATTTTTACCGGTTTGGGTATGGCAACGTTGGGGTTTACATGGTTGGTGCTCTTGTTACAGTTGTTGGAGTAGGGAGCGAAGGTATAATTTTTTCTCTTGCTTCAGTAAATTCAATTGAGTACTCTGTTTACAGACAAAACCTCTCTGTACTCAAGGATTTCGTGTTAGCCCGGATTATTGCAGTAATCCGCATCAAGAATAGGAATAGCTGCACAGTTATTTTACTCTGATAAGGAGACAACTGTATGAGTAAAAAAACAAGAAAGGCAGCGTGTATTTTCGTATCTCTGCTGATGTTGAACTTGACATTCGTCAGCTCAATATTCTGTCAACAGCTGACTGTAAAAAAACAAAGAGATGGGAGTATAAAGATACAAAATACCCCCACAAAGGTGAAGGCACGCATTGCAAACATGGTCTATTGTAGGACAATTGACGAGCTGATCAAAGAAGAGAAAAGTACGCTTACCAAGCTCATATCTGAAAATAGGTATGGAGAGGTTAAAGACTCTGTGGAAATTATCGAGGGTCTACGGGGATTAAAAGTACAGAAATGCAAATAATTGGGGTAGAAAAGCCAGACTGAAAAAACGGTACTATCTCAGGTACACGGCTACCTCAGCTTGATTTTCGTTTTTGGGAATGATTGCGCCATGTCCTGGCATTTGTGACCTGCCATCCGGTGGCGGTATTCGCCTGCCAACTGCTACTCCATACCCTACAATCTACTCGTTTGGAGTTCATTGAGAGGTAGGACCAAAATAATATTGTTGCAACACTTCCCCTCAATTCCCTAATATAAACAAACCGGTTTGGCTCCACTGAAATGAACGGTCAATAAGGATGAGAAAGAAAAAATCACCACTGCGGATACTAATGGTCTTTTCGGAGGTTGCGCCTTTTGCCAAGACCGGGGGGCTTGCCGACGTGGGCGGTGCTTTGCCCCTTGCTTTGAGTAACCTAGGCTGCCAAGTGCGAATTGTAATGCCTTTCTATAACCGTTTCGTCGAGGAGTTTGCGGGGGCAGACCCTGTGGTGGAGAACCTGCCGGTGGAGTTGGGATCCCAGGTGATTAACACTGATATCTATCGCGGTCAACTCAACGATACCGTAGAAGTCTACTTCATCCGCCGGGATGAATTCTTTGACCGAACCTATCTCTATGGAACCCCAAAAGGTGATTATTTCGATAATTTTCAGCGCTTCACCTACTTCTGTAAAGCTGCGCTGTCTTTGTGCCCCGCAGTACAGTTTCAGCCTGACATCATTCATTGCCATGACTGGCAGAGCGGCTTGATCCCCGCCTATCTGAAACACTTGGTTGCAGCTGAGGACTACTTGGCCGCGACCGCGAGTATGTTTACCATACACAACATCGCATATCAGGGGCAGTTCGCTGCAAAACTATTCCCACAGACCGGGTTGCCCGGACGTTTTTTCAGTATGGATGGCATGGAGTTCTGGGGCGGGATTAACTTCGTGAAGGCGGCTATAGTTTGTGCGGATGTCATTACCACAGTCAGCCCTCGCTACAGCGAGGAGATCCAGACCAAGGAATACGGACATAAGTTGGAAGGCGTTCTTCAAATGCATCGCCGCAAGCTGCATGGAATTATAAATGGTGTCAACTACGAGGAATGGAATCCCGAAAACGACCGGTATATCGCCGCCAACTATTCGAGGGAGAATCTGGAAGGCAAGCACATGTGCAAGCTGGACCTACTGCGCACGGTAAAGCTTCCGGAGAGACTCATGAACAGGCCGCTGATTGGAGTTGTTTCCAGATTGGCAGATCAGAAGGGTTTTGACCTTTTAGCGGCCGTTATGGATAAATTCATGGCTTATGACCTGGGACTGGCAATTCTTGGGGTTGGGGAAGATAAGTATCACACGATGCTGACCGCACTCGCTGAGCGCTATCCAGAAAAGATCGCAGTACGGCTGGAGTTCGATGAGAGGTTGGCCCACAAGATCGAAGCTGGCGCGGATATGTTCCTGATGCCGTCTCAGTACGAACCCTGCGGCCTGAATCAGATGTATAGCCTGCGCTATGGCACCGTGCCGATCGTGCGGGCCACCGGCGGCCTGTACGACACCATCACCCCTTTCAATCCCACGAAAGGCGAAGGTGTTGGCTTCCGATTCACCAATTACAAACCGGAATCATTCTGGGACGCCACCAAGAAAGCACTCGATCTCTTTTCCCAAACTGAGACCTGGCGGCAAATTATGAAGAACGGCATGGCCATGGATTTTAGTTGGCAGTCCTCCGCCCAACAATACTTAAAGCTCTATGAAAAGACGGTGGCTGAGAAGAAGCGGGCAGGGGGCAGCCCTGCGACTGAGCGCGGGACAGGCAAGAAGAAGACAGGTGACGCAAGACAGAGGGACAAAGCATAGAAAACCTACGGTAAGGTTCTTAAGAACCTCCCAATGGCTGACTTTAGTCACTTTAGCTCACTTTAGTACATTTTAGGCATTTAACTTGAAAAGGAAGGTGGCGATGACTCCCAAGCGCATTATTATCTTGATTTTAGCAGCACTGTTCGGAGCATTTATTACACAAAATTTCGAGGCCGTGTCTGTAAGATTTCTATTCTGGAAAACACAGGCATCACAGTCTCTGATTCTGTTAGGCGTGTTCTTTGTAGGAGTCATACTCGGTTTGATCGCTGGACGGGTGACGAAAAAAGTAGAATCGCCGCCGGCGAGCACTGGGGAATAACCTCTGACCAGTTGTATCCAGTAGTAGAACCAAACATGCCCATTGGCTCCTGACTCCTTTGCAATCAACACCAGGCTAAATGGGAGTCGCCCTTGGAGATAAACTCTTATGGGACTTGGCATTGAAGCGCAAGCCTTGTGGCTGCTGATAATTGCAGCAGCCGTTGCCATGTTCACCAAATATATTCGGCTACCGTACACTATCGCCTTGGTAGTCGTAGGCATAGTGATGGGGGCACTTGATCTTCTACCGCAGATGCTCCTGACCCCGGAATTGGTCTTTCATATCTTCTTGCCAATCCTCCTCTTTGAAGCTGCATTTAACATAGACATACTTGATCTCCAGAAAAATGCTCGTTCCATTGCGATGTTAGCCTTGCCAGGCGTGCTTCTAGCCACCACTGTCACTGCTGTTGTTACCTATTACGGTTTTCAGTTGTGGAATGGAGGCCCAGACTTTTCCTGGGGGCATGCGTTCCTTTTTGGTGCCATTGTCGCCGCCACCGATCCCATCTCGGTCTTGGCTCTTTTCAAAGAACTTGGAGTGACTCGGCGGCTCTCGCTCATAATCGAGGGCGAGAGCATCTTCAATGACGGCGTGGCTGTGGTGCTTTTTGGAGTTATTCTGGGAATAGCCCAAGGTGACGATTTCAATCTCCTCTCTGCTGGGCGTCAATTTGTCGTGAGCGTGGTTGGGGGAGGTGGGATCGGAGTGCTCCTGGGCCTGGCCATGGCCAAGGTAATGAGTTTGGTGGACGACCATCTCATTGAGATCACGTTGACCACTATTCTGGCTTTCAGTGCTTACCTGCTGGCAGAGCACTTGCACATTTCCGGGGTGATGGCGGTCATAGGGGCTGGTTTAATGACCGGTAATTACGGTACTAGGTGGGCCATGTCACCCACGACCCGAATTTCAGTGAGCGATTTCTGGGAATATGCAGCCTTTCTGGTAAATTCCGTTCTGTTTCTCATGATCGGCATAGAAGTGAAAATAGTTCACTTTGGGCCACTTTGGGTAGCTGTGCTGCTGGCGGTGGCGGCCATGATTTGTGGGCGAGCCGCCGCAGTGTTTTGCACTGCGCCCCTGATTGGTAAAGTGGATAAGCCCCTACCTGGAAGCTGGCAGGGAGTACTTTTCTGGGGCGGTATTCGGGGAGCCATTTGCATGGTACTCGCCTTGAGTTTGCCCATAGACCTGCCCCTACGCCAGCTTTTGATGGCCATGATTTTCGCGGTGGTGATTTTTACCCTGCTGGTCCAAGGATTGAGCATTAAAATGGTGCTCCAGAAGCTCGGGCTGATTGAAGGAGACTCTCAACAATCTTATGAAACAAGGAAAGGTGAAATCTACGCCTTAAGCCGGGTGCAGTTGGAGTTGGATCAAATGGTTGGCCGCGGGCTTCTGTCCCAAAGCAACTACGAACTTTTGGCACCGCGTTTGCAAGATCGAGTGAAGGAACTGCATACGGATTTGGAGGAAGCTGCCGCCGAGCATCAAAATGCGGTTGCCGAGGAATTGGACCTGGCGGAAGAACGGTTACTCCATGCTGAAAAGGACGGAATCAAAGAGGCTTACCTGGCGGGGATTATCTCGGAAAAAGTCATGAAAAAACTTCTGAGTCAAGTTGACGAGAGAATCTTCCTTTTAGAGATATCAACAAAAAAACGTGGTGCTTCCACTGATCCCAAGGAGAGTGAATGACGGAAAATGAGAAACTGCTGAAGGCTTGGGATCAGCTCGTACGAACGCTGAGCCAGAAGGAAGGGCTGAGCGGCGATCAGGCAGTAGCGCATGTGAAAAAGCATTTTCCTGAGCTCTACCAGCTTTATAAGGAAGCGAAGAGACAAAAAAGAGTCAAAACCTCAGACTAGCCTATCCCTCCATTCCGCATGGCGCCACAGAGCCCATGCCCTCACCAGGCACCATTGATTTACTAAGCTCCACGCAATTGCGCTTGACTGTCACTCGACTCCACGAGACGAATACAGTATCATTTGCTCCATGAAAGTTATTATTCTCATTATTTATCTGTTTTTTTTCAGTGTCTCCCTTGGACTCAAGTGGTTGAACATCAGGTACCTGAAAGAAAAAGGCCATCAAGTCCCTGCCGAATTCTCCACAGCCATTGATGCTGAGACCTTACGAAAAACCATATCATACACGGCTGAAACCAGCAGGCTAAGTACTGTCTTGTCGCTGCTCAATAACCTTGTCGTGATTGTTTTTCTGTTCGGGGGATTTATCACCGTTTACGATGGCTGGGTCACTTCCCTCTCCAAATCCTTTGTCGTACGGGGTGTGTTTTTCGTACTGGGTCTCATGTACGTTGGGACCATTTTCAGTATCCCCTTCAGTCTCTACAAGAATTTCAATATTGAGAACCGCTACGGCTTCAATACCATGACAGGTCGGCTCTGGCTGAGCGATTTAGTGAAGTCCACTGTCATCTCCACCTTGCTCTCGACGCTTCTGGTTGCGGCTGCCCTTTTTCTCGTTCGTTTCAGCCCAGGGTGGTGGTGGCTGTGGGTATGGGCTGTTTTCCTGCTCTTTAGTATCTTTCTCATGTACATCTCGCCTTATGTTATCGAACCGCTCTTTTTTAAATTTGAACCGGTGCAGACTGAAGGATTGGAAGCTGAGATCAGGGCTCTGGTTGAAAAAGTAGGAATCAAGGTGAAGAATGTTTTTCAGGTGGATGCTTCCAGACGTAGCCTCCACTCCAACGCTTACTTCTCAGGAATCGGCAGAGTAAAGCGGATCGTGCTTTTTGATACCCTTCTGGAAAGTATGACTCACCGGGAAATACTGGCGGTCCTAGCCCACGAAGTGGGGCACTGGAAGAAGAAGCACGTGATGAAAAGAATCATCTTGACCGAGATAGTGGCCCTGGGAGCAATTTTCCTTGCTTATAAATTGCTTGGTTGGGAGGGGTTGCCAGGAATAATCGGGCTGGAGCAGGGTTCTTTCTACGTGCGAGTTTTCATACTTGGATTTCTCAGCTCGCTGTTACTGTTTCCCATGACTCCAGCTCTGAGCCTGCTCTCCCGCAAGCATGAATGGCAAGCGGACAAATTTGCCTGTGAGCTCACGGGAAGACCGCTAGATTTGGCAGAGGCTTTGATAAAGCTTTCCAAGGAAAATTTGGCCAATCTTCACCCTCATCCCCTCTACGCTGCTTTTTACTACAGCCATCCACCAGTGGTGGAGCGAGTAAGGAGGCTGCAGGGAAAAGCCACTGCCGCAGCAGGCGGCTCGTGAAAATGCTCCAGTTCGCCTGTTGCCTAGGGTTCCCTTAGGGAAAATAAACAGGGCGAGCGCATTCCCCGTCCCGCTTTAGAGGGATAGGGAGATTCAATAATGCAGGATTGTGGTACCAGGTCGCCTCGTGCTGATGTTGCTAGATGTCGGTGTTTCACTGATGTCGATTTTTTTCTGATTTTACCTCTGTTCCACTTCAAATCCTTTCCTTTTCAAAAACTCCAACATGCTGTCGTCTCCCACCAAGTGAGCGGCCCCAACAACCACGAGACTATTACCATCCTGCCCTGACAAATCTTCAATTTGCTCAACCCATTTTTGGTTTCTCTCCACCAGCATCTTAGTATAGACCTCGGGATAGCCTTCAAATTCTATTTTCACCATAGCTGCCAATTTGTCGGAGTCACCACTTTTCCAGGCATTGATCATATCAATTACCTTCACCCCCATAGTGTCAAGTTCCTCTAGCACCTTGGCAAGGAATGAGTCTTCCTCCTGCTTACTCATCTCTGTAAACAACCCTAGTTGGTCATCAATGGTTTCCAAAAAGCGCATGTCTTTCCCATCTTGCTTTGCTCTGTCAAAAAAATTCTTGTCTATGCCATAATTTGGATTGAAACCCAATCTTTGGAGCTCCATACTAGTCAGGGTCAAAGCGCAGAGCCAGGGCTTGAATTGATTAAATATCTCCACCTGAAGACCAAGTTCGCTAACTTTTTGCTGCAGCAAGGCATAGGTTTGTTTGGAGACATGCTGCTCCAGTGTTTGACCCGCAGGAAGAAGGCCAAGGCTTGTCACCTTAGCTACAAAAGCTGGATCACTTAGGCCATCTATATTTGTCTCGAAAACAATGATTTTGGAATCACTGTAACCGGCTTCGATTGCCTTATCGAGCGCCATTAATTCCTTTGGTAGGAGGTGGATTGATCCGAGAAGATAAATGGTACTTTTCCCCTTTGCTACGGACCATAGAAAGCTTTTCTTTGCTCCGCCTTTGGAGCCTTGCTGGGCATACGCTACGTTTATGGGGACCCAAAGTGCCACCAAGAAAGTGAAAACAGCGAACGCTCTCAACGTCCTTCGTTTGACCATACCATTCATCCTCATATCATTGGCCTCCCAAAACAATTCAGTTTATCATCCATCCGCAGTGTATAATCTCAATAATGCAAGCGTCAGGTTTTGCAAGAAAAGAGCCAAGAGTTCTTTCTGTGCAACTACCTAATATCATGTATTATGTAAACCCTAACGTTGCATGCCCAAACCGGTAAAAATCGCTGCGCTCGCGTGATAGTTCCGCCCGTGGCGGGACGAGAGTACTCGGAACAGGATCTCACGTACGGTCAAATACTGTTCATCCTGTCCCAGCCTGCGCGCGCCGACATTTGGCACACTCTGACACATTTTTCCTCGGCGTGGGTATGCAACGTTAGGGTTAATTCTCGTAATTGAGGGGCAAAATATGCAACGCACCTTGGTGATCCAACAACTGTGAGAGAGAAGCAAAATATAATTGTGATTTCAAATAGTTAAAAGGTGTCAGCTGGGTTGGCATGACCTGGGGGAGTCTTCCCTCCTCAGCATGTCATTCTAGCCCACTATTGACAAACTGGCCACAGCCCTGTATACGTCTCGAATTAAGATGCCGCACTGCCTTCAACAAAGGAGGACGACATGAACAAGGCCGATCTGGTTAACGAGGTAGCCAAGGTAGTCAAAACAAAAAAAGAGGCCCAGGCTGCAGTAGACTGCGTTTTTGCGACTATCACCAATGCATTGAAAAAGGGTGACGCAGTCACACTGGTAGGGTTCGGAACTTTCAAGGTTCAACAAAGAAAGGCAAGGAAAGGGAGGAATCCTCAGACCGGCGCAGAAATTTTCATTGAGGCCCGGAAGGTTCCCAGGTTCGTGGCTGGAAAGCCTTTGAAGGATGGGGTGAGATAGAGCGGATCAATTACTTAGTCAGGATCATCTCTGGCCTAAGGATAATTTTAGCCTCTTGACGAGAGTGCACATGAGCCTCTTCAAGAGGCTTTTTTCTTGCTTTGTGTAGGAAAAGGTGGCGCAGCGGCTGTGGAAACAGGCGATTCGTGAAATATCCGGGTTAAAGCAATTCGCTGCTGCCTTGGCGAGACGCACATAAATAAAAAGGGCATCTCATCTTGCTTAGATGAGATGCCCTTGATAAACGAGTTTTTGCCAACTAAAGCTTTTTGACATCCTGGGCGGCGGGGCCTTTGGTGCCCTGTCCCACTTCAAAGCTCACGCGGTCACCTTCATAGAGAATTTTGAAACCGGGCATGTCGATGGCGGAGTGATGGACAAAGATATCTCCACCCTCGTCTTGCTCAATGAAGCCATACCCCTTCTTCTCACTAAACCACTTAACTGTTCCTTCTGCCACTGCCTTGACCTCCTGAATAAGTTTTTTTCCAAGCCCCAGGCCGCCACTCTGGCAAAGGAAAAAATCCTCGAAAGCCCAACTGACTTGGAAGCTCAAATCCGTCCCTTAACACAGAAAAGTAACGGAGTCAAGTGTGAAAAAAAATAGGAAAATCTGCATTTCTCGCCCGCCCACATCGTGAGAGCAGCCCGCAAATATGAGAGCAAACTGAGTTCCTGGGAGGCGGAAGTGATAGATCATACTAACGCTAGTAGCCACCCGAAAACTCCAGATGGCGCTAGCCTAACCCGGATAAGTCATTAATCTCTAGGGCTTCATGACTTATCCGCCCTTCGGGCTTCGACTGCGGCCTTTTCTAGGCCTCCGCTCAGGGTTAGCCTTGAGCGGGTGGAAAGCACCCTGTCGAAACCCGCAACAAAGATCTTCAACTTGTTGCGGGTGCTTATTCACGAATACAAAAGATTCGTGAATAATGCAGGCTAACTATCTCCTTTTGCCTGTCCCTTAGCAGTTCGAATATGCGTCAAGGCTTGGCGAATGTGAAGTGAGAGGCTTTGTACCAGAGCTCCAACTTCGTCCGGTGATTTAACTGGTGAGCCAGCGACTTCGGCCAATATGCTCAGCTGACTCCTCAATCTTTGCAACTCCTTGATGGCCTCATCAAGATTTTCTGTGAGGGTGATTTCCTCCCCGCTCTTCATGATCTCACTCCTGGTAGATTTGATCCCGTGTAGACTCTATGTCATTAAACCAAGAATTGTTTGATTTTGGCGACCAACTTATCCATGGAGAAAGGTTTCGTCATGTAGTAATCGACACCAGTCTGCTCGCCTAAGAGGCGATCTTCAGCCTTATCCCTGGCCGTTAGCATAATGATAGGAATCCGCATAAGTTCCTTCTGAAACTTCAGAAGTCGACACACCTTGTAACCATCGAGGTTAGGAAGCATGATATCAAGAATAATGAGGTCTGGTTTCTGGGCGCGGGCGAGTTCGAGACCCCCATTGCCATCATAAGCTGTTAGACATTCGAAGTTTTCCTGTTCAAGCCTCGTTTGGAGAGCTTCGACAATGTCAGGTTCATCGTCAACGATCAAAATTCTATTCTTCTGCATGGTTTCCCCTCAGTTCATCAAATCCGGTTTGCAGTCTCTTCAGGTTCTCCCTCCCGAGAGCAACAGGCGTGCCAATTCCGGCACGAGGACAGAAAAAAAGGTTTGCATGTGAGTGGATACTCAAGAGCAAATATGATGCCCGCCCCAGTCTCCGTGAGAATATTTTTCATGAGCCTACCTGACCAGGAGAAGGCTCAAGCCAGGAACAAAGGTTATGATGAGCAGAGCCACAAGGAGGATACCCAGAAATGGTAGGGAAGCAGCGCTGAGACGGAGGACAGACTTTTCGAATCTTAGGCTGGCAATGAAGAGATTCATCCCAATGGGTGGTGTGGAGTAACCGATCTGAAGGTTGGTTAGGAAGATGATACCAAGGTGTAGGAGATTGATGTCATACCCCTGGGCTAGGGGGACGATGAGTGGTGCCACGATAACCAGGGCAGAATAGACATCAAGCAAGCACCCCACGAACAGAAGGAAAATGTTTAAGATAAGCAGAAAAACGAACTTGCTCTCCACGTGGCCCTGGATCCAGAGTAAGATTTTGCTGGGTACCTGTTGATCAACCAGAAGACTATTGAAGGCCAAGGCTGCACCCAGAATAATGATGATACTGCCGACCATTACCACGGTCTTGACAACGATGGTGGGCATCTGGCTGAACTTGACATCGCGATTGATGAGCAGGGCAACCAAGAGAACGTAGACGACGGTAACCACGGCTACTTCACTCACCGCCAGGAAACCACTGTAAATACCACCGAAAACCACCACAGGAAGCAATATCTCCCAGACTGTCTCCCGCGCAGTGTCGAGGAGTTCCCGGAAGCTGAAGCTGATAATCTTGCACTCGCCCCGGACCCCTTTATACATGCTGTATATGGAGAGCAGGACAACCAAAAAAATGCCTGGTATGAGGCCGGCAAGGAAGAGTTGGGGGATGCTGACGCTGGCAACAACCCCGTAGATGATCATGGGCAGACTCGGAGGGAAGAGAAGGCCAAGGCTGCCCGAGCTGGTAAGGAGTCCGAGCGAGAAGTCTTCCGGATACCTATCTTCCAGCAGGGCTGGCAGAAGCAACCCCCCCAGGGCGACGATAGTGATGCCGGAAGCCCCGGTTAGTGCGGTGAAAAAGGCGCAAGACAGTAGGGCAACCACAGCGAGGCCCCCACGAACGCAACCGAAGATCGCAGTGGAAAGTTTTACCAGTCGTTTACCGGCACCACTTTCTGCCAACACATACCCGGCGAAGGCGAAAAATAGCAGGGCGATGAGAAGAGGATTGGACGCCAGACGGTACATTTCAATGATCACAATGGAGAGGTCGATCCCCATAAAATAGAACCAGAGCAAAGCGACAGCGGAGATGACAACGAAGAGCGGGGCGCCGGAGATCGCTGCGACTATCAGGAGGAGAGTCAAGACTATCTTCATGTCTCCACCCCTTCCGGTCTTCTGATCAGCCCACTGATGCAGTTGAGGCAAAATCTGCAAGCCATCAGCGCGAAGCTGATGGGAAAGATAAGCCCCAACCACCAATATGGAATGGAGGCAAAGGCAATATCTCCGGCCAACCGTTCACCCTGGACAAAGTTCCAGGAGGCCCACGTGAGGAGAACACAGACAAACAAGGAAATAAAACAACAGACAGAATCTGCAATCAAGCCTAGGCGAGCAGGTAGGATTCTTGGTAGCAAGTCGATACGAATGTGCTTTCTTTCGAGGGTGGCCCTGGTTGCCCCAAGGAAACTTATCCACAGCACACCGTGTCTGAGTAGATCATCACCCCAGACAAGGCCGAAGGAGAAAAAATTGCGGAAGATAATCTGTGCTACAGCGAAAGCGGTAAGAAAGCCAAGAAGGAGCACTAGCACCCATTTCTCCAGATTGCCAAGAAACTGGCCAATCTTTCTTAGATTACTGAGAGATGATGCACTCACTTCGTTTCACCCTTGCTTGCTCTGTAATCATCGAGAGTTTTCCTGACCTTTTGGAGGGTGTCCTTGGGGAGAACTTTTGGATCAACATCAGCCATGGCCTGATCGAGCAGTTCCTTGAAACGGTTAAGTTCATTGGGATCAATGGTTATTTTCTTGACCCCTCGTTTGAGCATAAGTTCCAGGGCCTCTTGGTTGTCTTTTCTGGTTTTCTCGGTGAGGAGGCGAAGATATTTTCTACAGACCCTTATGGTGGTTTCTTTATCCTGGGGAGAAAGTCGCGAAAAAGTCTTGCTGCTAATAATCAGTCCGATGCCAACGTAGGAGAGCGGCACATCGGTGATATATTTGATTCGAGTGTACCATTGAGTCACCAGGGCATAGTAAGGCGAGTTGTAAACTGCCTCCAGGAGGTTGGTCTGCAAGGCCACCAGAACGTCCGGCGCACCCACAGTAACCGGCGAGACCTGAGCTTTGGCGAAGACGGCGTTGGCCATGGGTGCATTGGTCGTACTCCAAACCTTTTTTCCTTTCCAGTCCTCAACCTTGGTAACGGGGACCGTGGTCATAACGTAAATGAAACCGATTTCTGACCAGCCCAGCACTTGGTATCCGCGCTTGGCAAAGCTCTTGTCAAAATCTCCGACCATTTTATTTAAAACGTAGTCGACCTCCTGGTAGTTGTTGAACAGAAATGGGAACTGAAGCGTCCGAAGGTCGGGGTTGATGTTAGCGAGGAAGGTGGATGAAAAGGCTGCGGCATGAATTAGCCCAATACGCAATTTTCTGAATACGTCTCGTTCATCTCCCAAGGCGAAGCCAGAAAAAAATTTGAACCCGACGCGCTCCTCTGTTTTTTTCAGAAGTTCACTGTTCATCTCCCGGAAGATCTTCATGAGAGAGCTATTTTCAGGTGCCAGGGTGGCGAGTTTTATTTCATACTGCGGCTGAGCACTATGGAGGGGAAATGTATAAACGAGAATGAAAAAAAGCAGGAAAATACCTACAGCAAAAACTCTGGTTCTGATAATTCCGAAGTGTCGT
>CAMYLW010000011.1 GCA_947259475.1 Thermodesulfobacteriota bacterium | reverse complement strand
CCAAGTTTCCTGTAGGTCGAATGGTTCTGAGAAGTCGATTCGCCCGACAAACAAGAGGGTTTTCCTTCTTTCCTTGATTTTTCTGATACTTTTCAGCATAAAGGGGTAACAGAAAGGAAGAGCAATCCGTATGGTCAAGAAAGATTCTAAAATACTCGTCATTGACGATGACGAGTCCATACGCAAAGTGCTAACCCTTACTCTGCAGGATGTCGGCTATCAGGTTTTGACCGCAGCCGACGGGGAAGGTGGCCTGAAGATCTTCGCTGACGAGCGGCCGGACATTACCCTTACCGATCTTCGGATGCCAGGCATGGATGGAATTGCGGTACTAAAGGAGATCAAGGCTTTGGAACCTGATAAAGAGGTGATTGTTATCTCCGCCTACGCTGATATGGACCTGGCGATCAAGGCTCTTCAGCTCAAAGCCTCCGACTTCATTACCAAGCCCATAAGTACTACGGGCTTGGAAGTGGCTCTGGAACGGGCCCAGGAAAGATTGAGCTTGACCCGAGAGCTTCGCGAATACACCAGATTGATAGAAAAGCGTTGGTTGGACACCGCTGAAGAGCTAGCCAAGACATATCATTTTCAAAAAAACCTCATCGAGAGCTCAATCGATGGCATCATTGGTTATGACCCAGAGGGCAAGGTGATCATTTTCAACAAGGCCTCCGAAACGATTCTCGGCTTTCCCAAAGAGGTAGTGCTTGGTAAGTTGAGCGTTGATCACTTTTTTCCTCCGGGGCAGTATAATGAGTTGAAAGAAAAGCTCTACAGCAGTGAATACGGCGGCACCAATCGACTCACGCTTTATGAAACAAGCCTTGTAGCCATATCAGGACAGCTAATCCCGGCTCAATTCTCCGGGGCAGTATTGCATGAAGGTGAGGAAGAGATCGGTTCCGTGGCTTTTTTCCGGGACCTCAGAGAAATTCGCCGCCTGGAGCAACAATTTGCTGATCAGGAACGTTTACTCCATCAAGATAAAATGATCTCCCTCGGAAGGCTGGCGGCCAGCGTTGTCCACGAGATTAATAATCCACTGGCGGGCGTTCTCAACTATGCCCGACTTATGCTCAAGATTTTGAAAAAGGGACCCCTCACCGGAGACTACCAGGAGAAATTTTCTAATCATTTGAACCTCATGGAAAATGAAACCAACCGATGTTCCCAGATCGTCTCCAACCTGCTGGCCTTCTCCCGTAAGTCGGAGCTGGAGTTTACCGATGTGACAATCAATGAACTGGTTGAGAAATGCCTGATGCTCAGTGGACACAAACTGCGGCTTTCTAACATCAGTCTGGAGCGCACGTTACAGGAGGGATTGCCAATAATCAGAGGGGACTACAACCAGATTCAGCAATGCATCATAAATCTCATCTTCAATTCCATTGATGCCATGCCCGAGGGAGGTAAACTCTCGGTGACAACTTCCCATAGTCCCAGTGACCGCAGCGTGTTAATTCACGTGATTGACACAGGTTGTGGCATCAGAAAAGAAGATCTGCCCCTTATATTTGAACCCTTTTTTACTACCAAGAGTGAAGGCCAAGGTTTGGGCCTTGGGTTGTCTATGGTGGACGGCATTGTCGAACGTCACAAGGGTAATATCGATGTAATAAGTGAGGTTGGAAAGGGCACCACTTTTACTCTCAAACTGCCGGCTAGGAACTGATGCTTCAGAAATTGGGGATTGCAGAAGGCAGGGGGCATAGAGCATGAAGTACTGGGTTGCTCGGTTGGAGGTTGGAGGAGTGCTCAGGTTCGACTAGCTCACCTTCGCTTGAGGTTGGAGGCACTATACATTTTCTTTGTCCGTTTTGTTGCCTCGAACCTCTAACCTCCAACATTTTTTTGTCCTCTGTCTAGAGCCTAGTTTTTAAAACTGCCGCGCCGGAACACCCGATTCAGAAAAAATCTTGTTTCAATCCCCCTGATTTGATAGAGCCAGAAGAGATAAAAGGTAAGGAGTAAGAAGAGAGAATCGCGAAAAAGGGTAAGGATGGTAATCGGATCGGTGCTTTGGGTGATAAAACAGCCACAGTGAACGTCCAGACCCCGGGCCAGGTTAATACCAAGGGCCCCAATAAAAACCACCATCAAGCCGCTCAATATCAGAATACTTCCCTGCATCCACAGACCCAACACCAGCAGACTGCCACTTAACAGCTCCACCCACGGCAAACAAATGGCCACCAGGTTTACCGCCACCTCCGGCAAAAGTTGGTAGTTATAGACAGCCTCGGCAAAAAGATCAGGATGCCTGATTTTGTCCAGGCTGGCATAAATAAAGACGCACCCCAGAACAATTCTCAGAACGAAGGCAGTGATGGGATGAGTCAACCAGGAAGCCCCCCGCTTTTTTCCGCCTTCCTTGATCATAACAGACTCTCACCGTAGCAAATGTTACTCTGTCGTCTCGTCATGGCATCACAGTGTCACCGTGTTCAGTAAGAAACCGGCCTAGGCAAAAAAAGCGATGGGGGCGTTATCCGTTACCAGTTATTTGTTATTCGATTAACTCAAGAGACGAATTGCAGAGCAAGGCACCTGGGTAATATAGAGATTCGCTTTCTCCAATAACGGATAACCTATAACCAATAACTTTTCTCTTGCTGCCCCCTGCCAGATTGTCCTGAGCTTGTCGAAGGGCTGCCTCACCGTCCTTCCTCGATCGGTTGCCCCGCTCCTTGCCATTGCTGGATACCGCCGGTAAAAATCTCAATATATTCCAGGCCAGCAAAAAGCAATTTCTCCGTCAATTCCACGCTCATCTCACAGCTGGCACCATCACAATAGGTGATTACCCGTGGTGCCGCCCGTAGTTGCTCCTCTAACCCGGGGAAAACCGAAGCAAAGTCTCTCACCGGAAGGCTCACCGCTCCTGGGATGTGTCCCTGCTCAAAAAACTCCGGGTCGCGAGCGTCCACCAAGAGAGCATCACCACTCTTATATGCCTCCTTGACCTGCTTGAGTGACACTGCTGGCAACCCCCCTGTCAGCTGCTCGTTGAGCACTTTTTCCTGCCACCGTTCCATCAGGGGAATCCCCTCTGCCCGGAGGGCATTCACGGCAATGCCAAGGGCTCCGGATATGATGATGATGCCGATTGACTGGAGGAGAGATCGTTTCATATGGCTCAGGGGTAGACGACGATAGGCTTGTCTTGTTCTTCGGTGATGCGGCCAACATGGGAGGCTGCCGGAGTTTTCAACTCCTGCAAGCGGGCTATCAGCTGCTCTGTTTTCTCTGAGGATACGGCAATGAGCAAGCCCCCAGCGGTCTGAGGATCTGCCAGCATCAGGGATATTTCCTGGCGCAACCCGTTCTCGTAGCGCAGGTGTGGATTGACATATTGTAAGTTAGTGTGGGTGGCAGCAGGGATCTTGCCCTTGCGGACGAATTCCCATGCTTCTTCCAGGGTGGGAACATTGCCTGCAAAAATCTCAGCACTCACCTTGCTGGCCTGGGTCATCTCCAGAAGATGTCCCAAAAGACCAAATCCGGTGACGTCAGTAACAGCGTGGACTCCAACCTCTCTTATGGCCTGGGCTGCGTCTTTATTCAAAGTAGCCATGAGCGCCGTCACCTTTTCGATGAGAGGTTCACTGGCAATGCGACGCTGAATGGCAGAAGAGATGGCTCCTACTCCCAGAGGCTTTGTAAGCACCAAATCATCGCCAGGTCTGGCGTCTCCGTTGGTGCGAATCTGGTCTATCTCTGCATAGGCAGTGACCACCAAACCATATTTCAGTTCGCTGTCCTCGACGGTGTGTCCACCCAGCACAGAAATTCCCGCCTCTTTGGCCTTATCCACACCGCCGCGGAGAATATCGGACATGACGCTGAGTGGCAGATTGTGCTGAGGAAAACCCATGATGCTGAGGGCAAAAAGGGGCTCAACGCCCATTGCATAGATGTCACTGAGAGAATTGGCTGCGGCGATCTGGCCAAAACTGTAGGGATCATCCACAATGGGTGTAAAGAAATCCACAGACTGCACGATGGCGTGAGTCTCATTCACCCGGTAAACAGCGCAGTCATCAGCGGTATCAGCTGCCACCAATGCGTTGGGATCGTCCACTGGCGGCAGGCTTTTGAGAGCTTTGGCCAGATCCTCCGGCCCGATTTTGCAAGCTCAACCGCCTTTTCCCGCAAACCGGGTCAACTGTGGCTTTTCAGTAGAGCTCCTCAGGAGGAAGCGCTCAATGAGTTGTCTGCCAAAAGCCGCTTTCATTTTTCATTCCTTGACCTTGTCCATTACAACTTTAGTACTATCCTAACAATAACAATTATTAAAGTTAAGCTCTTGAGGATTTTTGGTCAAATAGATAATGACGATAAATTCTATATACTCCATTGGAAAATCCAATGCCACCGATAACTAATTTCAAGCTTCTCTACTAGGAATATCGGAATACGCCTATTTATTTGGCTCTGCAAAAATCTCCCCTCCTCTTGGAAACTATGTCACAATTCGCCGAACACGTCATTCCGGACGAGCGCCGCTTCGCGGGGCGAGATCCGTGGTTCGACAGGCTCACCACAGTGAGAGTTCAATGACGTCATTTGGTGTCTGGTTCCCAGCCTTCGCGGGGACGTTGTCTGGATCCCGGCTCGCGTCCGCCGTAGGCGGACATGGCCGGGATGACGAATTGCTACACAGTCTATTGAGCAGAGAGGGGACATGTAGTTATCCTGCGGACACACCTCTTGGCCCCGCTCAATCGCAGAAAATGCGAAGCTCTGTATCAAAACTTGCGGCTGCGGAGAATGTTATAGATCAACCAGAGGCCCAGAACTCCAGAGACCAAGTAGCCAACGATGCCAAGGGCAGGGAAACCGAAAAGCAGGGGTTTCACCCCGGTGGTGATGATCATCGAGGAGGCCACTATCAAGGCAGCGACGATGATGCCCAAGGTGAGACGATTGGTAATGTTCTCCAGGGTGCTACGGATCCCACCCAGGTTTTCGTGCTGAAAGCGGATGCTCAGTTCGCCACGATCAATCTTGTCTATGATCTGGCTCAGCCGCAGGGGCAACTCCTTCTGGAATGTAAGGAGGCCGGAGATGTTCCGGCGCAGATCTCTCCATATCGTCTCCGGCTTCCACCGCTCCAGGGCCAACTTCCTCACGTATGGCTTGGCCTCCTCGACAACATTAAGTTGAGGATACAACTGTCGCGCTGTGCCCTCTGCAGTGATCAAGGCTTTGATCATGATGGCCAGATCAGCTGGCACTTTGAGCCTGTTCTCCCGCAGCATGGTGCTGATATCGAGGAGCAGTTGGCCGATATTGAGCTCTTGAATGGGCAAGCTGTGGTAGATATCTACTATGTCTAGAATCTCTCGCTCCATCCGCCGCGGAACAATGCTGCCATCAACCTGGGTCATACTGAGCAGAATGCTCAGGATCTTTTCACTGTCGCGATCAACCACTGCATTTATCATGTCGATCAAATCGTAGCGGGTTCGCCGGGTAAGGCGACCTACCATGCCCCAATCCAAGAGGCAGATAACGTTGTCGTCCAGAATGATTATGTTGCCAGGGTGAGGATCAGCATGGAAAAAGCCATTCTCAAGGATTTGCTTTACGGTGAGACGTAGGCCGCGTTTAGCCAGGAGTTCCCGGTCCGCAACGGCGTCTACTTTAAGGTCCCTTAGCTTGGTCCCCTGGACCAATTCCATGGTGAGAACCTGCGGGGTTGTGACTTCTTCATAGAGACGAGGGATATATACTTCGCTGCTCTCGGTGAGTGTAGTAGCAAAAATTTTCATGTGGCGGGCTTCGCGGGTGAAGTCGAGTTCCCGAAACAGGCTCTTTTTCACCTCTTGTACCAGGTTTGGCAAATCGTAGATCTGCCCCCATTCCGTGCGCTCATGCAGCTGTCCGGCAATGCGTTCCAGGATATAGAGATCGGTTTCGATTACCGGTCGAATCTTGGGGCGCTGGATCTTCACAGCCACCATCTGCCCTTCATCTCTAAGAACAGCTTTGTGAACCTGGGCTAGAGACGCCGCTGCCAGCGGCTTCTCATCGAAGCTCGAAAAAATCTCGGCCAAGGGCCGCTGCAGATTTGTCTCCACCACCTGACGGATGGCTTCGTAGTCCACCGGAGCCACCTCATCTTGGAGTTTACGCAACTCCAAGACAAGGGGATTGGGGATTAGGTCTGGTCTAAGACTCATGAGCTGGCCAAACTTGATGAAAGTCGGACCCAGGTCCTCCAGCGTGTGGCGCATCCGCTCCCAGGTACTCATCTCGCCCTGGACCTTGTGGATTTTTCTCAGGAGTTCCTTGCCCGGAAAATCCAACCGGTCCACCACATCATCGAAGCCGTACCTGAAAAGGGTCTTTACAATGTCCTTGAAGCGGCGCAAATGCATTACGGCCTTGATATCCACCCTCTACTCCTGTTCTTTCCCACTCGCCTCTTCACACTCTGCAATCTTCTTCTCGAGATTGTCCACCCGCGCCTTGAGCTCTTTAAATTCCTTTTTGCTGCCAATGTCAAAGTTGTCCAGCCCCTTCCGCACCGTCTCTGAGATTTTTTCCTGGATATCCTCCCACTGGCCCCTACCACTTTCCACAAGGTCCTGCGCCAACCGTTCCGCTTCATCTCGCGAAATTTTGCCCTCGTCCACCCACCGCCGAGTAGCCTCCTCCACCTTTTCCTTGGTCACCACCGCAGCGCCAAGGCTGGCCAACAGACTATTTCTGATCATTTCTAGGACAGACATAAGCAAACCTCCCTGTGATGCTGGGACTCAACTGAGTTCCGGCAATAATTACATGTGGTCCTCGGAGAAGAACAACACCAACAAACGCTTAATGTTGTTAACTAGTTTCCATCCGGAATCAGAGATTCTCAGATGGAGCTGTCAGCCGTCAGCTATCAGCATTCAGCTTAACCTCTTGGATTTATGTGTATTTCGCTGAAAGCTGAGCGCTGATCGCTGATGGCGCGAGTCCGAAAACCGTAGTTTTCGGATGAGAACTAACTATATAATTCAATTCTAGGGACCTCCTCATCGAAAGTCAAACGAAGGATTTGGCCGGAAATAAGTATGCCACTTATACATCTTATATCCAGACAAATCCGAATTCTCTTTGACTTGAACTGGGCCTTCTATTTGCATACAATAGTCCTGCCACCATGTCTGCACAAGATGGAGAATTCCCATGAGCAAAACGGTAACCATTGATGATGTAACCCTGCACATGAGCCATCCGGATGAATTGCCCATGAAGTGGGTGGGGCAAAAGGAGTTCATGGACCAGATCCTTGCCGCCTGGCTTGTAGTTGGCCCCGATGACCTGCCTTTGAATCCCCGCCTCCTCGGCAAACCTGGAGTGGGCAAAACCACTCTTGCCTACGCTGCTGCCAAGAAGCTGAACCGCGAAGCATACATGTTTCAGGCGACCATGGACACACGGCCCGAGGATCTGCTGGTAACCCCGGTGATTTCTGAAGCAGGGAAGATACAATACGTGGCCTCGTCCATCGTCACCGCTATGATCCGAGGGGGAGTAGCGATTCTAGACGAGGGCAACCGCATGAGCGAAAAAAGCTGGGCCTCTCTGGCGCCCTTGTTGGACAGCCGCAGGTACGTGGAGTCAATTGTCGCCGGGATCAAGATTCACGCCCATGCCGATTTCCGCATCTGCGCCACTATGAACGACGACGCCAGCACCTTCGAACTACCGGAGTACATTCACTCTCGATTGCAGCCACAAGTGTTCATTGATTTCCCGGAACGTGAAGAAGAAAAACTGATCCTCGCCCAGAACCTTCCTTTCGCCGATGAGACAATTCTCAACTACGTTGTGGACTTTTTGCAGATGAGCCACTTGGCCCAGGAGCGCTATACGGTTCGCGATGGCATCAACATTGGGCGTTATGCCATTAAACTTCTGGCCACGTCCCGAAAGCTGAAATGGCCGCGACGCGTGCCGCCATCTCCCAAACAGCTTCACAAATGTATCGATCAAGCCATCCATCTCATCCTTGGACAGGAGGCAAGGCAGTACTTACCTCCACCTAAAGATCAAGACAAATCCTAATTACCGTGGGGTGACAAGGAGCGGGACTGGTAAAATCCGAAATTCGAATATCTAAATCCGAAATAAATTCAAATTTTCAAAATCAAAATGACCGAAACGTCTTATTCGATTCAATTAAGCATTGTTTGGAACATTTGGATTTTGAATTTGTTTCGTGCTTCGTGCTTCGCATTTCGAATTTTAAACAACATTAGCCATAGGTAACAACAGTGCCTCAAGAATCTGGCATCTTTTTTGAGAACATCTGCCTCGTACCGGTGATTCATGGTCGGCTTGAATTCGCTATGGCCGTCATCCGCTGGTTTGCCCGCTGGCAACCGGATGCGGTGGCAGTGGAATTCCCCGGGACACTGCGGGAACCATTGCTCAAAGGACTCAAGCGACTACCGCTGCTCTCGGTTGTTCTTTATAAAGAAAAGGACGGTACTCACGTTTACTTGCCCCTAGAGCCCACCGACGGTGCGGTGGAAGCTGCTCGCCTTGCTTTGACTCATGATCTTCCCCTCCATTTCATTGACCGAGATCTGGAGTCCATGCCTCAGATTAACGAAGCATTTCCGGATCCTTATGCTATGCAACGGATTGGCCACACCGCCTACTGCCAGGCGTACGCGGATCAGTCCGCTGAGAGAGAGGCGACCAGGCAGGATTATTTGCGTGAAGCCAACATGGCTTACCATCTTCAGAGGCTCAGAAAAAAGCACCAGCGTATTCTCTTTGTCTGCGGTATCAGCCATTACCCTCGTATTATGGCTCTGCTCTCGAGCACTCAGGCTCAGCCTATCGGGCGCCAGCGTCGCGATGGAGTAATCCTCGCCCATCTGCATGAACGTTCCAGCCGGGAAATCATGTCCGAGATACCCTATGTCGCAGCCGCTTTTGAAACACAGCGACATGAGCTCTTCACCCTCTGGCGGGAACAACCTGACGGTTCTCCTCCCCTGGATCGTCTGAACCAGCATGAAACTCTTTTCCAAGATGCGGCCCGCCAACACCTGCAAAACTCCCAGGAGGAAGTAACACCCCAACAGCTTGCAGTGCTCCGTCGTTTTGCCAGAAACTATGCACTTGTTCAGGGTTTTCTTGCTCCGGATTTCTACCAGCTCGTCGTTGCTGCCCGTGGTGCTGTGGATGACAACTACGGTTACGAGATTTGGGATCTGGGAAGCCGATACCCGTGGCAGGAGGAGAATCCCACCCTTCCCACCATTGAGCTTCGCGGTGAGGATCTTTTTTTGAACCAGAAAAAAATCCGTTTTCATCGCCGTTTCAGCACCATGCGTCGCCGTCTTGTGCCGGTTCCTGCTAAAAAAAAGCGATTGCAGGAACAAAGGCCCGGAGAATGGCAGCGCCAGTGGCAGGGGAACATGATTTGCTCCTTTCCCCCGGAAGACATTGTCATCGAAGGCTGGGGCCACTACATCAAGAAGAAAGCAGGGCAGATCCTGGCCGCTGAGAACAGCAGGACTGTCCCTTTCACCAGTTCTCTTATGGATGGGATTGACTTGCGTGAGACAATTCGCAACTGGCACGAAGGCAAACTCTATGTAAAGGAAAACCGGTCTCTACGGGGAAAGGTGGGCTCAGTGGTGCTCATCTTTGATGAAGACCAGCCTGCCGAAAGTGAGGCGGAGAGATTCCCTTGGCGCGTGACCTGGCTGGGTGAACATGAGCAGGAATCAGACATGGCATTTTATGCCACTCCATCAGGCCAGCACTTCGTCGGACCAGGAATATCGCGCTGCCAGTACGGTGGCTTCATGCTTACCTATCCCCCCATGCGAGTATACGACATTTGGCAGGACTCGTTTTTTGACATCGCCAGCACTAAGTCGGAACGATTGTTGCTGGCTGCCATCGACTATTGCGAACAAGCCCAAATTGCCTACATTGCCGCCAAGCCCCCCCGGAGTTGGTGCCATACGGTGGCAAGCCGTTACCGCAAGAAAATCATCTATTTACCCATTGGTATGTTCTCACCGGTTTTTCTCAAGAAGATTCGGACCTTTCATGTCCTGGACGGCCATCACGTGCGGGAGGTAGCCGGTGAATATATTTAACCAAGGAGTCAGTAGTCAGAATCCGGAATCCAGGAGAAGAGCATATTAGTCTCAGCAGAACTCCTGGCTCCTGACTTCTAACTCCTAATAAATTTGGTAAGCTCTTTGCCACATCGTGGAGCACTTGGAAATAGCTGCTTTGCAAAATGAAGAGCTTTTAGCTAAGATGCCATATCTCCTAACCTCGAGGCATTGGTATGAGAAGAATTGTCTGCCTGGCTTGTGCCCTGTTCTTTCTCTGGAACTTTCCCTGCGGTGCTGAGAACTATGTGCTCGTGGGTCAGATGGGATCCGAGATCCGTTACGAACTCGAGCAACGGGTAACGCGCAACCCAGGCACTCAAAAGCTGGTCTTGAGTTTCGTAGTGCCACCGACTTTTGAATCTCCTACCTACCGCCAGAAAATTCACGGTTTCGATCTCGCTTTTTCCCCCCAGCCCAAGGACAAGAAACGTTCGCGAGATAAGCGGGGAAACCAGATCATTGTCGCCACCTGGAAGCCAACTCCGCCTGAAATCACTGCCCGCATCTCATTCAAGGCTCAGAACCAAACGAGGCTCCAGCAATTACAGACGAGGACTCCCTTCCCTCTGGGCAAGGTTCCGTCTGATGTCTCACCCTATCTCTCCCCTACCAAACAGGTACAGTCGGATAATCCTCGCATACGGAAACTGGCCAAGGAACTCACCCAGGGTGTGACCACCCAGTTTGATGCGGTCCAGCGCATACTCACCTGGATAGTGGACAACCTGCGCTATGTTACTCCCCCAGCAAAATATGATGCCCTTTACGGCCTGGAAGCGCGCAAAGGAAACTGTCAGAATTTCTCTCACTTGAGTGCAGCTTTGATGCGAGCGGTGTCTATTCCTGTCCGCATTGTAAATGGAGTAACCCTTAACCAGCCCTTCAATGTCTCCAGGAAAAGCGGTGTACTAACTTTTAAAATGGGACAAGGGCGCCATTCCTGGATCGAGGTCTGGTTTACGGACTTGGGTTGGGTGCCTTTCGATCCACAGCAAACCGAGCTTTTCGTTTCCAATCGCTACATCAGAATCGAGATTGGAATCGACAACAATGAGACCATCAACGATGGCCTCTTGCGCTGGTCACAGATATCGGGCAGCAAAGGAAAACCCAGGTTGCAGGAGTCCATCAGTGCCGATTTTGACAGCGACCAGGTTAAACTTTCAGGCACTCGCCAGGAATACGGGCCGAAGAACCTGCTTCTTGTTCCTCCTGTTCAGGCAACTTTTACAAAAATAAAGGTGGAGCCACCGCCGCCACCCCCTGTGATAACCGAACCTGAGCGGCGCAAGCTTCGTTTCCGCGTGCCCTTTCTCTTTGGCAATCTCGAGTTCCCGGAAAACGTTGATTTCGCCTTTCCCCGAGGCCCAGCAAGTACGGTCGGCACTGACAGCTACCAAATGACCCGCAATTTCGTAGTGGAGACCGCAGAATACGTCACCACCAAACTAATCCAGTATGCTCAGGTTTTCGAGCTCCGCAAGCCTGTTAAGCTGGAAAAAATAGGGCTGGCACTCCATAATTTCGGCGGCGAAGGGCAACTCTGGCTTGAACTTCGGCAGGACAACAACATGAAACCGGGAGAGCAAATTGCCACGAGTGACTTTATAAATCTGAACCAGCTCTCCCTGAAACCAGGCTACCGTTGGGTGGATTTCGACTTCAGCCGGGAAAAGCCCGAACTCATGCCGGGCAACTATTGGATAGCCTTGGGATTTACCGGTAGCCCTATCGTTAACTGGTTCTATACTTATGGCAAGCCGGTGGGACCCGTTGAGGGCACGCGCTACAAAGGAGTGTACCAGGCTGACTGGAGCAACGCTCTCAGCTATGAGTTCAATTATCGAGTCATTGGCCTCACGGTGAAGTCCAGTAAGCAGTCTGCGCTCAGCGCTCCGGAATGAACAACCAAAAAACACCTTTATTGCTTCCTTCTGCCCAATGTATGGTGCTTAGTCCTTAGTGCCCAGTCACTCCTCGTCCTCCACCTCCTACAACAAATGACAGCGCAGCTTATTGACCTAATGACGGCGAAGCCACATGACAAATGAGAAATTAAAAAATGGACAATGAAAAATGATCTATTTCCGCTACCAGCTATTTCTCGAAACAAACCCTTGTCACCTGTTCTGTTACGAGTTACAAGAAACCCTGATACAAGATTAGTAGGTCGGATGGTTTCCGCCTCGGCGGAGTGCATCCGACATTAACCGGAGAGATGTCGGATCAACCCCGCTGAATTGGAGCTTTTGTAGGAACCACTGGCACTATAGCGATGTTTACAAGGGACTATTATAATGGAAATTTTGGCTTTAGTAGGTTCACCCCGAAAGCTCGGCAATAGCGAATTGATGGCCAAGGAAATCAGCCGGCGCATTCCCGATTCGCACCGGTTAAAGCTTGTCCGTCTTCCTGAGATGGACATCAGACCATGTCGGGCATGCTACACTTGTTTGTTTGATGAGCACACATGTCCTCAAGCTGATGATTTTCCCACAATCCTCGAGGCCCTCCTGCAAGCCGACGGACTCATCCTGGCCGTCCCGGTCTATCTGCTCGCAGCCAACGCCAGTCTCAAGCAGTTTTTGGATCGCGGCCTCTCTCTATATGGCCACTTTGAGAAGCTCTGGGGGAAACCGGCTGTAGCGGTGGCCATCGCCGGCATCCCCGGCATGGAAGGATACACCAAGCTTTGCCTGGACAGTGCCCTTCGGCTTATGGGTGCCCGACCCCAAGCCAGTGAAGTAGTTTACGGCGCCCTGCCGGGAGAAGTGTTTATGAACCAAAACAACCTCAACATCGCTGAAAAGCTGGCGAAAGCACTTTTCGGCCCACCTCCAGACTGGCAGAGTGAGCCCTGGCGCTGCCAGGCATGCGGCGGCGACACCTTTCGCTTTCTTGGATCAGAGCAGGTTCGCTGCATGACATGCAGCAGTCCAGGTACGGTACAGGTCGCCGACGGGCAAGTCTCCTTTGCAGTAGATCCTAGCGAAGACCACTTTTTCCTGAGTTTAGAGGGCGCCCTGCGACATCTTCGTTGGCTCCAGGGGATGAAAGAGAGGTTTCTTGCCAAAAAAGGGGAGCTGAAGGCAATCTGCTTGGACTATCTCCATGAGGGCGAGTGGCTGGAGCCGAAACAAAAAAGAAAATAGAGTCCCTGCTAAACCCTAACCTTGCAGACCCACACCGGCAGAAAAAAGGCACCGGAACGCTAAAATTTTTGTTGCAATTTTGTGACAATTTCTCTAGCCTCATTTGTTAGTGTTTATTCGTCCGCACAGCCCGGGTTTTGGCCACGAGAAAACCGTTGTTCCCCCGATGGAAAAACAACTTTTGTTTTCCAGTATTGCCTCATCTGGCTGTGCAATTTTTGTCCAACCTCAACACAAAGGCGAAGGTATGACCTGACCCAGTTCAAGCATTAGCGGGTAACTGCAAAAGATGAAATCACTTGGCAAACATTTGATCATCGAGTTGTTTCAGTGCGACAGCACCCCCCTGAACGACGTCAAAACCCTTGAACACCACCTGCTGGCAGCGGTCCAACTTTCCGGGGCCACCGTTATCCAACCATTCTTCCACCAATTTTCTCCCCATGGCATCACCGGGGTTGTGGTAGTCGCCGAGTCACATTTCGCTCTGCACACCTGGCCGGAATATGGCTACTGTGCGGTGGATATCTTCACCTGTGGCGATACTGTGAATGGCCACGTGGCGCTCGACTATCTGAAAGAGAACCTTGGAGCCGCCAATGCTTCTGTCATCGAGATAAAACGTGGTGTCCTGGATCTCCCCCAGTCTGAAATAAGACACAAACCCGACCAGGATGCGGCATGACTGACCCCATTTGGTTTACCGAGGATGGCGCCACAAACGTCGTCGTCCACTATCGCTGCCTGCGCTCCGTCTATTCCGGCCGTTCACGCTATGCCAAAATCGACATCGTGGACACCACGGAATACGGGCGTATGTTATTTTTGGACGGCATAGCCCAATCAGCCGACCAGGACGAGTTTATTTATCACGAAAGCCTCGTCCACCCAGCCATGCTTATCCATCCGAATCCAAGGAGTGTTTGCATTGTCGGCGGCGCTGAAGGAGCAACC
>CAMYLW010000010.1 GCA_947259475.1 Thermodesulfobacteriota bacterium | reverse complement strand
TGCGCCTTTCGCCTCTCTTCAATCCGCAATCCGCAATCTCAAATCTAAAATCCTCAATCTCTACTGCCCCTATTTTAACCTTCTCAGATAGCCCTGGGCCTCCATGGCACTGTCCGAGCCCGGCTCCAACTTTATTACCTGGATGAAGCTCCATCTGGCTCTCTTCCTCTCACCGCTTCGATAAAGCAGCTTTCCCAAGTTCAGATAAGCGTTCGCATACTGTGGATTAAGCTCCACCGCCCTCTCATAGTAGACCTTGGCCTTATCGTATTGCCCTAAGCCCTCGTATGCCTGCCCCAAATTATTGTAAGCTGCAGCAAAGTCAGGGACCAGTCGTATGGCCTCTTGCAGGTGCGACATTGCCTGACGGTACTCCTTGCGACTCAGATATGCAACCCCCAGGTTCAAATGAGCGTCCTGGGGGTTCAGGTAAAGTTCATTTTCCAGGGCTTTGTGGTAATTTTTGATGGCTTCGTCCACCTTGCCATCGCGAAAATATACAAAGCCGAGATAATTGTAGGCGTCCGAGTAGTCCGGCTTCAACTTTATGGCTTCTTTGAGATGATATTCCGTTTTATAAGGAACCCTTTTCATGTCGTAGGTCAAGGCCAAGTCGTAGTGGAGGTACGGGTCCTCAGAGTATATCTCGAGAGCTTTGAGAAACTGCTCCAAAGCTTGACTGGTGTGGTTTGCGGCAAGGTATCTCTCCCCCCGGTCACGAGATTCTCTTGCCTCCTTCTCCCTGAATGCCTTGTTAGTGGCACAACCGCTATCCAGAAATGCCAAAGCCAACAAGAAAACCAATACTCGCCATCTAAGCTGTGCTCTCAATTTCTCATCCCTCCCTAGCCCGGATATTTCATGAATCACTTGCTGCGACCACGGATATGGCCGTCCTTCCTGGCGTCCTCGGGTGTCGCTTCCTGCGACGTACCGTTCAGGTACGCCTCGGAACCAATCCCCTGCGGTTGCCCGGTGGCAAGCCCATCTTCATGGTCTCGCGACAGCAATTCATGATATATTCGGGCTAGAAGAGCGCAGAAATCGGCCCAAGCCCAACAATCTCAGGATATGATATAATTCCGAGATACATCCTCAGTGAGCCAAGGATTTACCGATGATGCAACGACAATACACTCTGGTGGAGATAATTCGTGACCCCAGGATGTTGGTCTGCGAGGCGAGCGAAATGACGCGGGATGGGCACTATTACCTCTACCGGTACAATGGCACAGAAGGAAAATTTTACCGAGCCACAGTACCTTCGGGTGCTGCATCCACACACTTTCAGGTGCTCGAGACGACCGATAAAATTCCACTGGGTGGGTGGCATGTGGTCGTAAGCGGTGAACTCTCTAAAAGCCGTCTGCATCTGGTGACCAAAAAGAGACGACACTCGGCCGGCTCCGGTGATGCCAAAGGAAAGACATTCAGAAACAGTATGAGGTGAAGTTTTACTTTGTAGTGCTACCGTGCCGTATCCCTTATCCTGCCGCCCCATCAGAGGCAAGACTCCCTGAACCCCATACTTCGGATGAAAACGACTAGCCGTAGGCTCTCCAAGCCACCGGACTAGGTTATTCTTGTGGGGGGATCCTGTTTTTTCATAAGCTCGATGTCCCGCGGATTGCAGAGCTGACTTGGAAGTTCAGCTACTCGGCCACAGGCGATACAGACAAAATTGATATTTTGCAACTTGGGTTTACATATGTGACGTGGATCCGTTGATGCCTGACCGCAGTGGTCACAAACGTAAGCCTCGTCTACCTCAACTGGATCACAGAGATGACCGAACGTGTCGGTCGTTTTACCACAGGTCTCACACATGTGAACTTTCTCAGCCATGATTTCCTCTCCTTTCAATCCAACTGAAATATCCGGGCTAGCAGGGTGGCGAAGCTTAGAAAAAACCTGCAGATGGTTTCCAACCGTACCCTGCGGTTCGAGTCACTCTACTCGGGATTTTTTGGATTATCACTGGGTGCTTGAGATCGGTCCCCGATCTCGCAATTTCCACTCATTCACGTTGAAATCCCCAATTTAGGCAGTACCCATCGATTGAGCACCACCCACCCTACGATGATCAGTATCAGTAGCCAGATATTTTCCATGTGGTTCTCTTTCCGTTCATAGGTTTCTTACTCACCGTGATTTTCATCTCTTTTCAAAGATAATCATCTTACTCATTTTTTCATCCACCGCAATAAATAAATTAAGAAAGAGGCATGTTTTTCAACGTTGTATAACCCTTTTGATTAAGTCGAGACAATATGGTTAAATGATATTCACAATTCCATTGAAGGAGAGAGACCATGATAGAAGGTGCAGTTCTGGAGGATGTGAGGGGTTTTTTGAAAGGCAGGGTTATTTTGACGGCTGCCGAGCTGGATTTGTTCACCCGGCTGGACAAGGAAGGAGCTACTGCAGAAAATCTTGCCAAGGGGCTCGAGTGTGACCGAAGGTGTTTGACCCGACTTCTGGACTGTCTTGTAGCCCTGCAACTGCTGTCCAAACAAGATGGTATCTACCAAAACACAGAGCGGGGTGCTCTGCTGTCGTCGGAACATCCGGAAACTGAACTCCCAATGGTGCTCCACCTCAATAGCTTGTGGGAAAGCTGGGGCGGTCTCACCGAGACAGTAAGAACGGGAACAAATCCCATGAGAAAGCCCGTTACCGAAAGGGGCAAAGACAGTCTCAAAGCTTTCATTGACGCCATGCATGTGGTTGGCAGAGGCTTATCACATGAGATAGCAGACAGTTACAATCTTGCACCTTTCAAAAGGCTCCTGGACATTGGAGGTGCTACAGGCACGTACACCATAGCGTTTTTGGCGAAAAACCCGGAGATGACAGCTGTGCTGTTTGATTTGCCCGATGTTATTCCCTGGGCCGAAGAAGGGCTCGGAGCGGAAGGGTTGCTGGAGCGGGTGGAATGTGTGGCAGGGGATTTTTACAAAGACGAACTCCCAAAGGGCTGTGATCTTGTCTTGCTATCGGCGATCATCCACCAGAACAGCCCCGAAGAGAACCTGGAGCTCTACCGGAAAATACATCGGGCCGTTCTGCCGGGCAGCACATTACTCATTCGCGACCATGTAATGGAATCAGCTCGTACCTACCCTCCCCAGGGAACTCTCTTTGCCCTTAACATGCTGGTGAACACCAAAGGGGGAGATACGTACACTTTTGACGAAATAAAGGACACCCTGGAAGAAGCAGGCTTTGGAGAAGTGAAGCTGGTGAGAGAGGGCGAGCACATGGACTGCTTGGTGGAGGCGAGAAGGGTGTAAGAGGAAATGGTGGAAGTTCACAGAGTCCTCAGCGGGAAAGGGCTCAAAACTGTCATCTGTCAGACAAAGCATGGCCACATTGGCCCTGAATTATGAATCCACCCCTTTCAGCGGCCCCCTTTCTCGAGAGGGTGGGGAGGGTGTGCCATTTATGGAAATAGGAGGTTGCGATGACGGAGAATGCAGGAGCTCCAACGGGTGCGGTCTTTAACCTGGCGGAGTATGTCGATTATGCAGACGGTTCTGTGGTTAGCAAAACTTTGCTTAAGAAAAACACTGGCAACATCACTCTATTCTCTTTTGCTGCGGGGCAGGGCCTGAGTGAACATACAGCACCCTTCGATGCGGTGGTACAAATTTTGGATGGCAGGGCAGAGATTACAATCGGCGGCAAGCCCCATGAGGTCAAGAGCGGAGAAATGTTAATCATGCCGGCTAAAGTTCCCCATGCTCTGCATGCTGCCGAGAGGTTCAAAATGTTGCTGGTGATGATCCGAGGGGAGTAAGTGTCAGGAAGCATTAGGTATGAAGGCGAGAAAGGTTTCAAGAGTTTTAAATAATTCTCTTGTCTCGCCTGTCTTGCCTTGGCTTTGTCTCGGTTTGTCGTTAGGAGCTAGGCGATCTGTTCATTGAACTTTGCGTCAAGTGAACTGACCGGCTGTGCTTCTCCGTTGCCCAATACAGAGTGCGCCAGGGCAATGTGTTTTATTTTTCTCCAATCCAGACAAAGAAGTCCGGCACCATAGCTGTCCACTGCAACTGGATCGAAGCCACCCACCAGTTTTTTTACCGGAGGCTTACATTTCGGCCCTCCCAAGTGGTACCTCGCGAGCCCCACACTTCCGTCGAGTATGGTGAGGTCGGGGGTGCGGTAGAGATTCATCTCAAAAATAGAACGGTGCAAGTTTTTGTGGAATTTGGACTTTTTCCAGACCAGGCCGCCGTAGTGACTTGGAGGGGCGCACCCCATCATGTTTTTCATGGTCAGGGTGACTTTCGCCAGGGAATGTCTTTTGAGTACCGGGACGGATATGAGAAAAGACTCCATCACCACGCGGGGCATCATGAACTGCGGATAAAGGCGACACCGGCTGTCGCTGAGCGTCAAGAGTTCGGCGTCATTGAGATCGACCAGACCGATCCCTTTTGCATCAGCCAACTCCAGGTAGCCAAGTTTGCGGTATGGTCTGTAGGTGTCGTATAAAGGCGATCCACACCCTTCTGCCACTACAATTTTCGCACTGCTTACATGCCGTACATAGTCGACTATTGTGGCCACCAGCTCCACCGGAGTGGTTACGGGAGGGCGAGAGGTGTTGACCAGGTTGGGCTTGATGACGACCCTCTCAACAGAGGACAGGTGTGGTCCGACGTTGAGCAGTTCCATGAGAGCAGGTAGACTCTCTTCATAACTATGAAAATCGATAAACCCAAGCGGTGTTCCAGCCATATTCGTTTCCTGAATAGTAAACTCTGATCCGTGAACATCGCCAACCCCAATCATAGATGGGGGCTCGGCGCTGCTCACCTGCAGAAGGCAGACTTCGAGCTCAATGGTTATTTGCCTCATCAGTTGCACTATTAGCATGTGTTTCTTTCATGGGCAAGTGGCACAGGCCTCCCACCAGTCGCTCAGAAGAAACACCAGGAACGCTATTTGTGATGTGCCCTTGGAAGAAAAAACTTATGGCGAGATAGTAGTTGGCCTCGTCACGCTTTTTACTTTCTTGTTTGGTATCATAAGGTATTATTGTATTGATTTTCTGGTCACTGAGTTGATAAAGACGAGGAAGAGTACTACCGTCCCTTGAAAGTGGAACTATGATAGGAAATGCTATTTACAGCCGTTCAAGAACATGCCAATGAGGGCTAGATGGTGAAATCCCAGTTACAATGTCTGAAGTGCAAGGGGCCTCTCCGGGTTTACAAAGCGTGACGGAGGGTTGATTTGCGCTGCGGGTCCTGCGGCAGGAGATATCCTCTGGAAAAATTCCTAAAAGCAATGGATGATGACTTCGAGGCAGCAGTGTCAAACATTCGATGCGATAGATTTTAACCCGCCAAAACGAAACTCATTGGAGTATTCTTCCAGACCAACGGCTGTTTCGGCATGAATGTCCGAGCCTAAGTGACATTTTATTTGCGAGCTGGTTCACCAGCGAGGGATTCTTTTCCTCACCAGGTTTCTTGGGTTGCATAAAGAGCAGTCTCTTTGGTGTGATGCATTGATGCTTAATGATTTTTGCGATATATTAAAAATTTATCATATGAGTAGAGAGACGTTGTTTGCCCTATACCTGATTGGAGCCAAACAATGACGATTTTTCACATTTGCACCTATCCAGAGAAGGTACTGAGTCAGCCGGCCGAACCCATCACAAGTATCGATGAGGATGTGATCAAATTAGCTGATCATATGGCGGAAACCATGTACAATGCACCAGGTATCGGTTTGGCAGCCAATCAGGTGGGTGTGGCAAAGCGACTGCTGGTGGCCGACATAGCTCCGCGCGGACCTGAATCAGAGCTTATCGTACTGGCCAACCCTGAGATTGTTGCCGCCGAGGGGGAGGTGATCATTGAGGAAGGGTGTTTGAGCGTGCCGGAATACCAGGCTGAAGTAAAACGACATGAGAAAATCACGGTACGGGGCCTCGATCTTAATGGAGAAGAGGTGGAGATAGAGGCTGAGGGTCTGTTGGCTGTGGTACTCCAGCATGAAATTGACCATTTGAATGGCATCCTGTTCATCGATCGGTTGAGCAAGTTAAAACGTGATCTTGTTAAAAGGAGGTTGCGGAAAAAAAAGACAAAGGAGCAGTCTTAAGGCCGCGGTGCTCTGCTATCAGTTCTGCCTTCCATGGGGCTAGAGGGTTAAAGGTGTACGATCTACCAAGCTTGATTTTCATGGGTACGCCTGGGTTTGCGGTGCCCAGCTTAAGGGCTTTGCTCGATGCAGGAGCTCCAATATTGCTGGTGGTTACCCAGCCGGACAGGCCCAGGGGACGCGGCAGGAGAGTAGTGTCTTCGCCGGTGAAACAGCTGGCCCAGGAAAAAGGTCTGCCGGTTTATCAACCGGAAAAAGTGAGAAGCTCTGAGGCTGTCGAGCGCATAGCTGCACAGGAATCAGCATGTATAGTGGTGGTGGCATACGGCCAGTTGCTTCCGGCCGAGATCCTGGAGATGCCTCCTTTGGGGGCGGTTAATGTCCATGCCTCATTGTTACCCAAATACCGGGGTTCAGCCCCTATTAACTGGGCCCTGATCCGGGGGGAGATGGAAACTGGGGTCACCACGATGTTGATGGATGCCGGTATGGATACCGGTGACATCCTTTTGCAGCGAAAAGCAGTGATCCAGCCGGAAGAGACGGCTGGCAGCCTCCATGACCGCTTGGCTGAGGAAGGGTCCAGGGTGCTGGTGGAAACCCTTGATTTACTCAAACGAGGTAGCCTGGAGCCGAGAGTTCAGGACAATTCCCAGGCCACCTACGCACCCATGCTTGCCAAGGAAGATGGCAAGGTGGATTGGCATGAGGATGCAAAACAAATCTGTTGCCGTATTCGCGGTTTGGATCCCTGGCCGGGTGGTTTCACCTATTGGCAGGGAAAACGGTTGAAACTTTTTGGTTGTCGTGCCTTGTCTATTTCGACTCAAGCTGAGCCGGGCACAGTGATTGCAGCGGCAGAAGATGGGGTGCAGGTGGCCGCTGGAGAAGGGGCGGTCCTTATTGAAACCTTACAGTTGGAGGGCCGTCGCCCCCTTGCAGTAACTGATTTTCTGAGAGGACATCACTTGCAGGTGGAGGATAAGCTTGGCGAATGAAGTTCTAGACAGAAAAGAGAAGCTGACTCCCACGGAGGATCCACTGGTCGAGGTGGGCCAGGTTTCGGAGACGCCCCAGAAGCGGATTTTCATCGGGCTGCTGGCGGTGACCTGCATTATACTTGGCGGCTTGGCATATCTACTCTGGTGGGTGCCCAATGTCGGACTACGGAACATCCACCCGTATCTTCCAGCCCTACTAGCCGGGATATTGGGTCTGGTTGTGTTTGCGGTGGTTGCTGGCTCGCTCCTGTTGATTTTAACTATCTTAGCTGGTCGTGATCTTTTCCTCTCCAGGAAACTCCGCGGTGCGGTCGTTAAGGTACTCTTTCCGTTGCTTGTTGTGATGGGCAAGGTCTTTGGCCTTTCCAGAGAGAAGATCAGCCATTCCTTTGTTGCTATAAACAATCAGTTGGTTCTGGCTCAAGACCTACATGTGTCTCCAGCTCGGCTACTCCTTCTCATGCCGCACTGTCTGCAAAACCACAATTGCAAGGTCAAGATTACCGGGAAGGTGGAGAACTGTGAGGGTTGCGGGAAATGTCCCATAAAGGAACTTCTGGAAGTGTCACGTAAGTATGATGTGGAGTTGGCGGTGGCCACCGGTGGCACCATCGCCCGGCGCATAGTGGTTCAGAAACGACCGCGGCTCATCATTGCCGTGGCCTGTGAACGTGATCTTACCAGTGGAATACAAGATACGTACCCGCTGCCTGTCTATGGTATCTTTAACCACCGACCATATGGTCCCTGCTTCAATACCGGGTTGCCGCTGGCAGAAGTGGAAGGTGCAATCCGCCACTTTTTGGACACTTCAGCGTCATGACGCCCAGGGCCATCGCTATGCACACCCTGCTGCAGGTGGCCCGCCGTGCCTCTTTTCCTGACGTTCTCCTCGATATTTATCTCAAGGAACACCCGGATCTGGATCCCCGCGATCGTGCCCTGGTAACCGAACTTGTCTATGGAGTGCTGCGCTGGCAGGGACGATTGGATTGGATTATCGACCAGCAGACTAAAACAAAGCCAGACAAAATAGCCCTGCCGGTGAGAGTAATTCTGCGGCTCGCTACCTATCAGTTGCTTTTTCTGGATCGAATTCCTGCAGCAGCTGCAGTGAACGAGGCGGTGAAGCTTGCAAAGACAAGTCAGCCCCCGCATGTGGTTCGCTTTGTAAATGGGATCTTGCGTGCCATTTCCCGCAAGAGTGAGATTCTTCAAAAAGCACAACTTGAAGGAAGTTCTGAAAACCGTTTATCAGTCCTCTATTCGTACCCCGCCTGGTTGGTCCAACGCTGGCTAGCCGCTCTTGGATATGAAGAAACCGAGGCTTTCTGCGCTGCCGGCAACCAGGTCCCTCCAACGAGTATTCGAGTTAATACCCTGACAACGACGGTGGAGGCACTGGCCGCTTCTTTCCGTGATCTTGGTTTCTCCGTAGAACCTGGAAACCTAGCCCCTGAAGCGCTTCATCTGCGGTCAATTCGCACTGACATCTCTTCTCTTGTCCAATATAGGAGTGGAGAGTTTCAGGTGCAAGATGAGGCGTCTCAATTGATTGCCCATTTAGTCCAACCCCAACCAGGAGAGCACGTCTTGGATGCGTGCGCAGGTTTTGGGGCAAAAAGCACCCATCTGGCCCAACTCATGGAGAACCAAGGCAAAATAACAGCTTTGGACAACCAGGGCTGGAAATTGACCCGCCTGGTGGAGAATGCCAAAAGGCTACAGGTTTCCAGTATTGAACCAGCGGAGATGGATGTACTCGAGCTGCAACCACCTTTTGAGCAACGCTGTTTTGACCGGATTTTGCTGGACGCACCCTGCACCGGGCTGGGGGTGCTGCGACGCAACCCTGACATCAAGTGGAAAGTGAGGCCCAAGGATTTTCACCGCTTACATCTGGTGCAGAGGCAAATGTTGAGCAAGCTTGCTCCCCTGCTAAAGCCTGAGGGTGTTTTGGTATATGCTACCTGTACTGTGAGTTCCGAGGAAAATGAGGCAACGCTGCAGGGTTTTCTGAGTGCACATCCCGACTATCATCTGGAATCGGCACGGCCCTATTTACCACCAGGATGTGGTGGCGCGGTGAACCCAATGGGTGCTTTGCAAACGTGGCCCCACAAGCATGGGGTGGATGGTTTTTACGCCGCACGGTTGCGCCGCATTCGATGATGACGAAGAGTGTTGAGCAGGTAGAGGGCAGAAGACAAAGAAGACTAGGCACCCCTTCGACAGGCTCAGGGCAAGTAGGAAGTAAGAACCAAGCACCGGAACGAGTATCCTGAAAAGGTATTTTCAGTGCCTAGTTGTATCACCACGGCGTTGCCTTATTGCTTGGATTTCGGTATGGTGCATGATCGATGGCTCTATTGAACAAATTAGTCAAGTTTGGAATCTATGCAGCCGTATTTCTGGTGGCACTGCTGTGCAGTCTCTACCTCACCAGTAAGTGGATCATTCAGAGTGAGGAAGAGGTGTTGGTTCCCAACCTGGTAGGGCATGATACCGTATATGCTTTGGATCTTCTCACCTCTCTGGGGCTGAATATCAAGGTGGGTGGATTCATGTGGAGTGAGACTGTACCCAAGAACTTCATCGGTTCTCAGGAGCCCGTTTCTGGAATCTGGTTGAAGCGTGACCGGGATGTGAAGGTGGTTATCTCTCGGGGCTCCAGAAGGGTGCGGGTTCCCAATCTGCTGGGGACAAGAACGTGTGAGGCGAAGCTGGTTCTCTCGCAAAATGGTCTCCACCTGGGTGGGATCTGTCGCATTTCTTCCTCACAGTATCCACGGGATACCATCATTACCCAGCGCCCAGAAGCCCTCCAAGAGATAGAGCGCGGGGAGTCAGTTGATTTTCTCATCAGCGATGGTCCCAAATCCTTTGCGGTGGCGATGCCTGAGCTTCGCCAACGCACTATGGGGCAGGCCCTGAGAATTCTGGATGGCTTGGGGCTGGTAGCGCCGGCGGTCAAAGAAATACACCAGCCGGGACAGCCTCTCAACACCATTATTGGCCAGAACCCATTGGCAGGGTACAGGGCGGATGGGGACAGTGCCATAATCTTGACGGTGAATCGGGTACCGCAAGCCAAAGGACCACAGGCCAAATTCTGGTGGATCACTTATCAAATGGAGCCTGGCTATTTCAAGAAAGAGGTTGCTCTCAGCCGGAACCAGGCTGGGGAAGATGTGCTCTCCTACAGCAAGATTCATCGGCCAGGCGACCGGTTGGATTGGCTGGTGTGGGCTCAGACTCCTGAAGAGGTGATTGTTCTTGTGGATGGTATAGTGCAGAGGCTGAAAGCCGGTAATCTTGACTGGGGGGACATGCTAACATTTCGTTATATTTCCAGTGGTGATGAACCTGCAACTCTTCCACGAGAGGAGTAACGGAGAGGACAATGAAGAAACTAGCGCCTTCAATTCTGTCTGCTGATTTTGGTCGACTGGGAGAAGAAGTTGCCGCAGCGACCGCTGCGGGTGCTGACTACATCCACGTGGACGTAATGGATGGCCACTTTGTTCCCAACATAACCATAGGACCGCTGGTGGTAGAGGCTGTGCGTCGTAGCACCCATCTGCCTTTGGATGTGCATCTCATGATCAGTGAGCCGGATTTGTACCTAAAGGATTTTGTCGAAGCAGGGGCGGACATCCTTGGTGTGCACGCGGAAGTATTGCCCCACCTCCACCGGACAATACAGCGGATCAAAGAACTTGGTGCCAAAGCTTCTGTAACCCTTAATCCGGCCACACCCCTGGTGTCTGTAGAACATATTTTGGACCAGGTGGATCAAGTTCTCCTCATGACGGTGAACCCAGGATTTGGGGGGCAAGCGTTCATTGAGGCAGTGATTCCGAAGATTGAGGCCCTCCGGAAGATTATTGAGCAGCGAGGGTTGGCGGTGGAACTGGAGGTGGACGGGGGTATTAACGCAGAAACCATAGGGGAGGTGGCCCGGGCCGGTGCCGATGTGTTCGTTGCTGGCTCCGCAGTGTTTTCCACTGCCGACTATGGCGAAACGCTTCGGTTGTTTAGAGAAAAGATTAAAGAGGCACTTGCTTAGAGCAGCAAATAGCAGGCAGGAGGCAGCGGGCAGCAGAAAATCTTCTTATTGATTCTGCAAGCTGTCAGCTGCCTGCTGGCTGAGCCGCTGTTGCGGCTCAAGAAATCGGGCTGCCGGGTTTTACCTTTTTCTCGGGCGCAATCAGTACCATTTCTCCCTCAGCACCGCCCACCAGTATCATGCCTTCGGAACGGATGCCCATTAGTTTGGCCGGCTTTAAATTGGCCACCAGAACAACCTGTCTACCCACCAGATCCTCTGGGCGGTAGTGGCCGGCGATTCCAGCGACCACCGTTCGTTTCTCGCCTAAATCGACTTCCAATTTCAGTAGGTTTTTGGAACCGGGAATGGATTCAGCCTGAAGGATTTGGGCCACCCGCAAATCCAACCGGGAAAATTCATCCAGCTTGAGAAGCGGTTTTTTGGAAGGTTCATCCGTTTGCCCATCCTCATTGGTTTGTTCAATCCGGGGAAACAGTGATTTACCGCGGCGAGTGGATGTGTTCGGCTGCAGGGTTCCCCAGGTGGTATGTTGGTCCAGGCGCAACTCCGACGGGTCAATCTCTAGTCCAAGCCTGTCCAGCAATTCCTGGCTGGAGTCAGGCATGATTGGCGCTAGAAGTACCGCTACTAGCTTCAAACTTTCGAGAGAGTAATAGAGCACCGTGTGCAAATTAGACTGCTTTTGAGGATCCCTTGCCAAAACCCAGGGGGCGCTCTGGTCAATGTAACGGTTTACGTGGTTGATGAGTTCCCAGATCGCCATCAAAGCCTTGTGAAACTCCAGTTGTTCCATATGGAGAGCATAGGTTGCGGGTAACTCCACTGCCGCCTTCTTCAGGTCTTCATCGTCTTTTTCTTCGGTGTCTGACTGTGGAATTTTACCTTCACAATACTTGTGGACCATGGTCAGAAGACGACTGGTGAGGTTGCCCAGATCATTGGCCAGATCCGCATTGACTCGGGTAATAAGGGCCTCTTCACTAAAGCTGGCGTCGAGGCCAAAGACCATTTCTCTCATGAGAAAATAACGAAAGGCATCAAGCCCGTAAACTTGGAGAAGATCCAAGGGTTTGATTACTGTGCCTCGGCTTTTGGACATCTTCTTCTCTGCAACATTCCAATAACCGTGGACGTTGAGATGCTGGTAAAGAGGGATGCCCGCGGCCTGCAGCATGGTGGGCCAATAGATACCGTGGGGTTTCAGGATGTCCTTGGCTATCAAGTGTTGAGCCGCAGGCCAGAATTGAGCAAAGAGAGAACCGTCGGGATAGGATAGGGCGGAGACGTAGTTGATAAGAGCATCAAACCAGACGTAGGTTACATAACGGTCATCAAAGGGTAAAGTAATCCCCCAGCTTAAACGTGATTTTGGCCTTGAGATGCAAAGATCTTCGAGGGGTTCGCTCAGAAAACTGAGCACTTCATTACGGTATCTCTCTGGCCGAATAAAAGCAGGGTGCTTGTGTATGTGATCAATGAGCCAGTCCTGGTATTTGCTCATTTTAAAAAAGTAATTTTCTTCCTCGCGGGGAACGGGTGGGCGATCATGCTGGGGACACTTGCCTTCAACCAGTTCTTTTTCAGTATAGAATCGTTCACATCCTACACAATAGAGGCCGCTATATGAACTGAAGTAGATATCCCCCGCATCGTAGACTTTCTGCAGAATGTAACGCACTACTTTTTTGTGGAGTTCATCGGTGGTCCGGATGAAATAGTCGTTGTTGATGTTTAAATTTGGCCAGGCGCCGCGAAACAGATCGCTAATCTCATCGGCGTAGGACTGAGGATCCTTTCCTACGGCAGCAGCAGCTTCTACTACTTTGTCGCCGTGTTCATCGGTACCGGTGAGGAAATAAGTCTCCCTCCCGGCTATGGTATGAAAGCGGGTCAGCACATCTGCGACGATGGTTGTGTAGGCATGGCCGAGGTGGGGTGGAGCATTCACGTAGTAAATTGGCGTAGTGATGTAATACCTCGCTGACATAGATCCTCCCTGAAAGCTCGACGCGGCGACGAGGCGACTCGGAGACGCGCAGCAGGCTAACGCGGTGACGCGACGCACTAGACAGAGGCAGCGACAGTAAGACACGGAGTCAAGACGAAATGGAAATAATTACATTGCTGTAGTGATGATATCTCAGCCATATACTGCCTGCCGGAGCCTCAATACATGCGGATTATGTACACGATTAGGTACGTCTATTAAGCCAGACGAAGACACAAGCGCTGCTTATGGTATCATTTCATACGTTATTACCATCTTGATCTCCGCGTCCCCGCGTCCCCTTGTCTCCGTGTCGATGTTTGGTTGCTTCGCTACTTTGGTGGCTCCCTGCCGCACCAGTTTGCTCGAGGGACAGGTCGGAAGCAGCGAATTCAATTTCCCTGCCGTCATCTAAGGCGACCGCCACCCGCTGCTCCATGACGTTTTGGCGAACGACCTTGCCTTCTCCTTCTGGGGTGATAATCCGCTTGCCGACCTTGGGCATTCCCTTTTTCATTTCCACATAGTCGGTATACTCATATTTGAGACAACACATGAGCCGACCGCAGACCCCGGATATTTTGGTCGGGTTTAGGGATAGATTTTGCTCTTTAGCCATTTTTACCGAGACGGAATGAAATTCCTTGAGAAATGTAGCACAACACAGTTCACGACCGCAGGGGCCAACACCACCGATCATCTTGGCCTTATTACGGACACCGATTTGTCGGAGTTCGACCCGGGTGTGTAGTTTTTTGACCAGATCTTTCACGAGTTCGCGGAAGTCAACACGGCCATCGGCGTAGAAATAAAAGATGATCTTGGAGCCGTCAAAAAAGCGCTCCACATCCACCAGAATCATGGGTAGGTTACGCTCTTCTATACGCTCCTGGCAGAATAGGTGGGCTTCTTCCTCCCGGGTAAGACAATCCTTGTACTGCTGGCGATCGTTATCGTTCGCCAGACGGAACACCTCTTTCAGTTGGTCTCTGGGATAGTTGGGGTCTCGTTTTCTGACCGGAGTTGCGACAATCCCTAGGCTCAAACCCTTCTCGGTCTTGACAATTACCTCGTCGCCCTCCTTGAGGACAAAGTGGCCGGGAATAAAGTGATATATCTTGCCGCCTTCTCGGAAAGGTGGCCTCTCGGATCCCCTACACGGCCGGTTGCCCGAGTGTGTAGCAACAACAGGAGTGCCTCCAGAGTCAGTCTCTTGTTAATATTATAACGCATAGCCCCTTGTACAGTGCAGACAAGTTCAAATATTTCCAGCAGATGATCAGGCTTAAACCGTGAAGACGCCCCCCCCACCTTTTCGGCAAAATCCAAATTGAGGAGACTGATACTGTCCGCCGCCTCAAGCTGCTGGACGAGCAGGTCCCGAAGCCATGTTTTTAGCCACTCAAGGTCTTGCTTCAGATCTGGACCCTCGCCTTTCCACGCCTTGGCTGCAGCCAACAGATCAGTGATGTGTGATTCGTGGATCCCGGCCACAGTTTCCAGCAGCCAGCGTCGGCGGTCAAGTTGCTTTTCGTCCAGGAGCGCTGCAGCCCGAGATAGGCTGCCTCCAGCCAATTCGGCCATAATAGCCGCTTTCTCCGGCTCCACTCCGTGGGCCTGGCATAGGTGGGTGGATATTTCCTCCGTTGCCAACGGTTGAAAGGGAAGGTGGAGGCAGCGGGAGACGATAGTGGGTAGGAGAGATGTGATTTCATAGGCAGTTAAAATGATGAGGTTCTCTGCCGGCGGTTCTTCAAGGACTTTGAGCAGAGCATTAGCCGCTTCTATCTTCATATTCTGGGCGTTGTTTATTATCGTTACTCGGTAACGACCTTCCAATGGTTTGAAACGTAAGCGCTGCTTGAGGGCACGAATCTGCTCTATCTTGATAAAGGGGCCGTCCCTTTCTATGATGTTGATATCAGGATGGTTACCACTTGCCGCTTTTCGACAGGAGACGCAGCGGTCGCAGCAATCTCCAGCAGCACCGTCTTCACAGTTCACCACTTTGGCGAGGGTAAGAGCCGTAAGTTGTTTGCCAATTCCCTCCATCCCGGTAAAGAGAAAGCTGTGCGGCAGATGTTCCTGGGCAAGGGCCCGTCGCAATAGATTAATGATTCGCTTCTGTCCTATGATTTCGGCAAAACTCATCTTGAAGGTCCTGGTTCAATTCTTCTGGTTCAGATATGGCTCCAGTATGGTTACAATCTCTTCATGTAACCGCTCCAGTTCCATGGTGGCGTCCAGTATTCTGAAACGCGCAGGATTCTGTGCTGCAAGCTCCAGATAGCCCGTTCTCACCTTTTGATGAAAAGCCAAGGCCTGCTGTTCGAACCGATCTTCCCGTCCTTCCAGAGCACTATCTTCTATCCGCCGCCGGGCACGATCCAAGCCGACCTCCACTGGACAATCCAGTAACAGAGACAGATGGGGCCAGAGCCCCTGAGTGGCCCACTGGTTGAGTTGCTGGATAAAAGCGAGATCTTGACCTCGACCGTATCCCTGGTAAGCGGTGGTAGCGTCGGCGAACCGATCACAGATGAGCCACTGGCGAGTTTCCAGGGCGGGGCGAATCACCTGGGCAATGTGCTGAGCCCGGTCGGCTGCATAGAGAAACAGTTCGGTGAGTGGTTCCATTTCGCTGTTGGCAGGGTCCAGAAGCATTTTTCGTATGAGTTTGCCCAAGCTGGTCCCACCAGGTTCGCGAGTAATCAGGTGGGGGATACCGCGTTGGGACAAAAATGTGGTCAAAAGTTCCACCTGGGTGGTTTTACCACATCCCTCTATGCCTTCGAAACTCACGAACACGGGTTCTAATGCTCCTCTCCTTTTGCAGATGAGTCTAACATATCCAAGAAACTGTACTTTTCTGGTTCAGGCTCATCTTTGCTTTTGTCGGCGTGGATGTCGGCAACTTCTTGCTCCTCCCCGGTTCCTTTAAACATAAAACGGTCATACACTTGTTGGAACGGGGTCCAATGCGAAGGACTTTCCTTTTCATTATCCAGCAGTCTGGTGAGATGGTTCATTTTGGCATCCAGATTATCTGCATAGTGGAGGACAAAGGCCTCCATAGTCTTCGGCCGCTTGGGCGCGCCAAATTCGTACTCACCATGATGGCTTACCATCAGGTGTTGTAGGGTCAGGGACAGGGTTGGTGGAAATCCTTCGAGTTTGTCAATCTTCTCTCGAACTCGCTGAACACCGAGCACTACGTGGCCCAGCAGTCTACCAGCATCGGTATAATCCAAGTGCAGTTGATAAGAAAATTCCTCAAGTTTGCCTATATCGTGAAGAATGGCAGCAGTGAGCAGCAGATCGCGATCCAACCGAGGGTAATGGTCGCAGATGCGATCCAGGAGACGAGTAACAGAGACAGTGTGCTCAAGCAGACCTCCTAGATAGGCATGATGCATGGACTTGGCAGCTGGGGCTTGCTTCATCTGCTCCACAAAAGAGCGGTCTGAGAGGAAACTCTGTAACAGACGCTGCAAGTGCTGATTTTTCACCTGTTTTGCCAGGTCCTCGAATTGCTGCCATAGTTCATTAACATCTTGCGGACCTGTTGGCAGGAAGAGGGTGGGATCAACTTCCTCGGGGTCTACCCGCTCTATGTCGCTGATATTGAGTTGCAGTTTACCTTGATAGCGCTCAACCCTGGCGTGCACGCGCACCACATCATTGACGCTGAAGTCCTGATCAAATTCCAGAGCTCGCTCCCAGATGCGTCCCTCAGTCTCCCCGGTGTGATCGCCGAGACTAATTCTGAGAAAGGGATTGCCACTGCGGGTGTTTCCCAGAGTCTTAGCCTTTACCAGGAAGCTACTGACGAACTTCTCGTTCTCTTGGAGTTCTGCAATAAAACGTTCTTTTTTCACTAAACCTTTCCAATAATTGGAATTTACACAAACTACAATTACAAATTCTTCATTCTACCTGAACCAATGGTGAAGTCAAAGGATAAGTCCAACGGAGGTAACAGGAAGGATTTTGGGAAGCAGGAAAGGCGATACAGGAAATCATTATTTCGTCGGAGGGCAACGGACAACTGACCACGGACGACGGACCAACTATCGAAATTGCTTGGCGTAAGCAGCCGCCTCAAGTCCAGCCACACAGCCCTCTCCCACCGCCTTGGCAAGCTGCCAGGGCAGGCCGCAGATGTCGCCGGCCGCCAACACACCGGCAATGTTGGTTTTCTGCTTCTTGTCGGTGGCGATGTATTGGGGTGACTCTGGATCCATGGCCACCCCAAGTGCGCTGGCGAGTTCGATGGCACCCTTGGCCCCCAGTTCAATGAAAACCCCTTTGACATCCAAACGTGAGCCATCGTCGAGCAGGACTCCTTCCACCTGCTCTTGGCCAGTAATTTCTGTGACCTTGCAGCCCTCATGTATGGTGACCGCACTCTCCCTGAGCTGATAAGCCAGCGCTTCCGCGATCTCCAGTTGGTCGCAGACAAGATGGACCTGGCTCGCATAGAATGTCATGGTGAGAGCACCGCTGGCGGCAGCACTTGCATTGCCCACCACTGACACTGGCTCATTACGGAAAAAACCACCATCGCAGTCCACGCAATAGCTCACTCCGCGCCCCAGTAACTCCTTTTCTCCCGGCACTCTCAGTTTGTTTCTTGAGATACCCATGGCCAGAATAAGCGCCCTGCACCTGAGGTCTTCCCCGCTTTCGTTGCGGATGATGAACCATTCATCCTCGTGGGAAACCTTTACCACATCTTCATACATAAAATTGGTGCCAGCTGCCTCCGCCTGCTGTATTCCCTGCTGGAGCAAATCCTCGCCTGAAGTTCTCTCCATGCAGCAGTAGTTTTCAATGTGGGCCCGGTGGAGACTACTCTTGGATGGTTTGCCCATAACCAATACTGACACTTTGGCACGAGCAGCATGAATGGCAGCCTGTAGTCCTGCCGGTCCGCTCCCCAAGATGATGACATCGTAGACCTTGTTTGTCATTGGCTTCTCCTTCGCTTGACGGCACAGTAAAAAGTCCATCTGCGGCGTTGCACTTGATCTTTAGTCATTGCGACGTACTGCTAAATACGCCTCATTCCTAAAGATTATTCGCGCTCGCTGCGCTCCGCTCAGTCCCACCACTTCGTGGCGGGTTCCCAGTTTCGCGCGCCTTGCATCTGGAGCTTTTTACTGCGCCGTCTAGGTGCTGACTTTTTACGAGTTCGTCTTGGTTAAGATGATCGAGCAGTTTCATAAATAAAGTGGCTCCTTTCCGAGGCAGTGGATCTAGTAGATTTCCGTTGGATCAGTAAAGCATTGCTGGGCAGGTTGACCGAAATAAATGGTGATCCGATGGATACCCTTGCTGAGTGAGCGGTGAACTACATAGCCGGTATTGTGGAACACAGCCGCGGCTTCCTGATTGCTGGGGTCAACGTAGGCGATAAAACCGGCAATGTGTTTGCTCCGAGCGATCTGCACTAGATGGTTGAGTAAATAGCTGGCAACCCCTTTCCCTTGCCACTCTTGCCGCACCGCAAAGTCCACCTCTGCCATGTTGTTCTCTTCATCGAGCACGTACCGTCCCAGGGCAATGATATTCTCGGCGCCCATGTCGCCGAGCACAGCTATCACTGACATTTCCTTTTGATAATCGACATTGATGAGAGCCTGGAGGTTGCGTTGAGGAAACACTTTCATGGCGGAGATAAATCTCACATGTGAACCGTGGTGGGGAAGGGCATGAAAGAATTCCTGCAGGCTTCTTTCATCAGTGGGTTTTACCGGTCTGAATAGGACTCTCTCGCTCTCTCCACACGGCTGACTCGCTTCCCACTCATCAGGGTACTGAGCGGACTCGCCGGGTGGCAGAAGCTGATCTTCGTAAAGATAGCGTAGCCTTTTGGCGGCTGCTAGCAGTTCTTCACGGAATTTGGGATGGGCCAGGTTGATCAAGGCCAGGGCGCGTTCGCGCACGGTTTTGCCGTAGAGATTCACAGCGCCGAATTCGGTAACAACGTAGTGGACGCCGCCACGGGTGTTTACTACCCCGGCACCCTCACTGAGGTGGGGCACGATCCGAGACTCACTCGCATCCAGGGTAGTTGACGGTAAGACGATGAGGGACTTTCCCTGTTTCGAAAAAGTGGCGCCGCGGATAAAGTCAACCGAGCCGCCCACGCCGCTGTAGATGCTGTAGCCCATGGAATCGGCACAGACCTGTCCGCTCAGATCCACCTGTAAGGCCGAGTTGATGGAGACCATTTTTTCGTTCTTGCTTATGACCGAAAAATCATTGGTGTATTCGATGGGATGAAATTCCACCATGGGGTTGTTGTGAGCAAAGTCATACAGTTTTCTGGACCCCATGCAGAAACTGGCGATTATTTTTTTGGGATGTAGAGTTTTTCTGGTATTGGTGATGACCCCTCGCTCCACCAGGTGCAGGTAGCCGTCAGTGAGCATGTCCGTGTGGACACCCAAGTCTTTTTTCCCTTCCAGAGAATAGAGGGCGGCATTGGACACACTACCAACTCCAGCCCGAATGGTGGAGCCATCCTCTATGAGCTTTGCCACCTGTTTGCCAATCTGGTGGGCGGTTTCGTTCATGAGCGGCGGCTCCATTTCCAAGAGTTCTTCCTCATGCTCCACGATGGCGTCCATATCCCGTAGATGAATATAACTGTCACCAAGGACTCTGGGCATACGAGGATTGACCTGGGCAATAACAACATTTGCGTTGGCGGCTGCCGCCTTGACGATGTCCACAGCTATGCCGAAGGAACAATACCCATGTTCATCCGGGGGGGAAACCTGAATGAGGGCTACGTCGACGGGGGTGTGACCACTGTGGAAGAGATCTGGCACGTCAAAGAGATAGATAGGCGCGTAATCCGCTCTCCCTTCTGCGACCGCCTGGCGCGATCCCGAAGCCACATAAAGCGACTTGAGGCGGACCTTGTCACGGAAAGTCTCATCCGTGTAGGAAGTCCTACCCAGGGAAAGCAAGTGGAGAACCTCCAAATCCGCCAATTCGATAGCCACGCGCTCTAGGGCGCGCACCAGGTGTTGGGGTTCTCCGCAGCCTGAGCCGATAAAAACGCGGTGGCCGCGGCGGACAAGCTGCATGGCCTTTTCCGCGCTCTTGATTTTGTCAGCGTATTCGGCACGCCAGTCAGCACATTTTGTCTGGTCAACCCTGGACGAACGTTCTGACTTACTGGGTTGACCGGCGCGAGTGGAGTTCGATTCCATCTGTTGCTATACCTGAGCTTTTGTTGACATCTGTCTGATTTCTCAATAATCTTATGGCCGGTCGGTGGCAGTGTCAACCATAGGCTTTACAATGAGTAGACTGAAACACAGAGAACAAAGTACAGAATACATCCGACATCAATAGTTCTAAAATTTTGCTGATAAGCTGCCCGGGATCAGGGTGACGGAGGACTTTGGGGCAGGAATTTCCAAAGGACGGCCGCAGTTATAATCATAGTCAGACAGAGAATCTGGCCCATGGAAAACAGACCCCAGAGTAAACCAATCTGTGGATCGGGCTGCCGGAAAAATTCAATCAGAAAGCGAAAGATTCCATAGCCGCCCAGGAATAGGCAGACCATAGTGCCGGGTCGAAAAGACCGATCTTTGAGTAGCCACAGTATGATGAACAACACTACTCCCTCAAGAGCGGCCTCGTAGAGTTGGGAGGGATGCCGTGGTTCCGGGCCAGCCAGGGGAAACACCATGGCCCAGGGCACGGTGCTGGGACGGCCGTACAGTTCGCCGTTTATGAAGTTGCCCAAGCGCCCGAAAGCCAGGGCAACGGGGGCGGTGACAACTACTGCATCCGCGCCCTCCCAGAAAGGGATCTTACGACGGCGAGCGAAGATGAGGCCCGCCAGTACGGCGCCAATGAGTCCACCATGAAAAGACATACCGCCGTGCCAGATTGCGATTATTTCGAGAGGATGCTGCAGGTAGTAGGTGTAGTTGGAAAATTGGTAGAAGAGAACATAGCCGAGGCGGGCTCCGAGGATGAGGCCGATGGCCAGGGTAAAGATGAGATCCTGGAGTTTAGCCCCAACGAGACCTAGGTTGTGAGCCCGACGCTGCTTGCCGATGAGAAAATAGCACGACACAAAGCCGAGTACGTACATGAGTCCATACCAGCGCAGCTTGAAAGGGCCAATCTCGATTATGTTTGGATTTATCTTAGGATATGGCAGCATAATGTAAGTATGGTACGTAGTTTGATATCAGTTGTCCGTGCTTCGTAGTCAGTTATTTTTCCTCTATAAGGTATGAAACCAATTGTGGATAGTATCAGAGAGGCTATGAATTCTTCGGGTCGAATAAGGAAGGACGGAGGTAACAGTCTATGCCAGCAGTACTTTCAATAGTAGGAAGATCGAAGGTGGGAAAAACCACTTTTTTGGAAAAGTTAGTTCCTGAGATAAAGAGCCGGGGCTATCGGGTCGGCACCATTAAACATGACGCTCATGATCATTTTGAAATTGACCACAAAGGCAAGGATACCTGGCGGCACCGGGAGGCTGGCGCGCAGGTGGTTGCTATCAGCTCCCCTACACGCTTTGCCCTCACCAAAATGGTGGAGAGCGAGCTGAAGGTGGATAGCATTGTTGCTACCTACTTCACGGACGAGGATCTGGTGCTCACGGAAGGCTATAAGAGCGGGAGCAAAGCGAAGATCGAGATTTGCCGAAAGGAGTTGAAATCAGAGCCTCTCTGTAGCCAAGCAGATCGTCTGGTAGCAGTGGTAAGTGATTTCTCGGTGGCGGTGGATGTTCCCCTCTTTGAGTTGGAGGATATATCAGGGGTGGCAGATTTCATTGAGGAGCGTTTTCTGAAGAAAAAAACTGAAGCCAATGTGGTGCTCAGACTGGATGGCAAGAAGGTGCCGATGAAGTCGTTTGTAAAAGACTTTGTCCTGGGTGGCATTTTGGGGATGCTCTCCAACCTAAGGGGTTACGACGATCCTAGCCAGGTGGATATATCCATCCGGCTTAAAAAAGATTAACGGCTTGGTAAAAAGTCCATCTGTCCGCCGCAGGCGGATTTACTGTGCCGTCTAATTTCTGGTTTTTTGAGTCCATTAACGTTGAGTGACGAGGGTGAAGTGGCTGGTATGGTTGGTGTAGTCCTGGTGGGAGGAAAGAGCCGGCGTTATGGCCGCAACAAGGCTCTGGAACTCTTCCAGGGTGAACGACTCATTGATCGACAGGTGCGGACTGTTGGGTCCCTGTTTTCTGAGGTGCTGGTTATCACCAACGAGCCAGAGCTCTATCTTCATTTGGACGTGACCATTGTCCGAGATGTCATTCCTGGACAAGGGCCTTTGGGAGGGATTTACACTGGGCTTCTCTTCGCCCAGGGTAAGAGTGTGTTTGTCACGGCCTGCGATATGCCCTTTGTCCAGCCCGCTGTTGTCAGACGTATGGTACAGTTGGCCAAGAACTATGATGTGATCGTTCCTGAGAAAATTGAGGGGTTGGAACCGCTCCACGCCATCTATTCGTCCCGTTGCCTGCCTCACATAGAGCAAATGCTAAATCACGGCACGCTCCAAGTCATCAATTTTTTCCCTGCTGTGAAAGTGTATCGGCTCAGCTCAGAAGAAGTTGGGCAACTGGATCCCCAGGGACTCTCCTTTGTCAATATTAACACTCCCGATGATATGGACAGAGCCAAGGAACTGCTGGAGGGGCTCGAAGAGAGTCGTGTCGACTAGCCCGGATAATTCATGAATCGGCTGCTGCGACCGCGAATATGATCGTCCTCCCGGGCGTCCTCGGGGCTTGAAACCTGCGACGTACTGTTCAAGTACGCCTCGGATTCAACCCC
>CAMYLW010000009.1 GCA_947259475.1 Thermodesulfobacteriota bacterium | reverse complement strand
GCGAAACTGGGAACCCGCTTGCGGGACTGAGCGGAGCGCAGCGAGCGCGAATAAATGACCTAACGACGGCGCAGCCATATGACGCGAAGCCAAATCCGAGATCCGAAATCTGCGGTGTCTCCGTCTCGCCGTCTCCCCCCATCTCCGCGTCGTCCCTCGGTGCCTAGTGCTTAGTGCCTAGTTAAAACCTCTGCTGGGACTCGCTGTTGTGTTCATTGTGCAAAGGTGGGCTCTATGAATTATACCTGGGGAATCTACTTGGGGGGACTGGGCCTCGGTAACCGCAGTCCATAAGCATAGCTGCGCATGCGGAAGAAATTATCAAGGATGCTAATCTTGCTGTCTACGTAATCGTAAACTTTCATCGGCGGCTGGCCATCATCACGCCTCAACACATCTTGGAACCACCGAATTATCTTGCCGCGAAAATTGAGTGGAGTGGTGAGAAATATGGCTTCAAATCTGACCTCGGGGACTAGTTTTTGGGAAAATTGACGGTTGCCCAAAACGACTTGAATTTTCTTGCTTTTCAGCTGTTTTGAAAAAGCCTTCCCTCCCTTCGCCACAACATCGGGGTCAAGCGAAATGCTTGAAATCTTCTTATTGTCCAACATCTCCCTCAAAGCGTTGTCTTGCTCTTCATCCTCGGTCAGCACCAGCAGCGGGCCACCAGTAGACTGACTCAGCTCACGGGCGACGTCATCCACAATGAGTTGGTTGCGCACCGGATCCCTGCCCAAGGCCGCCATCATTGAGGAATAATCCTCATTGCTCTCATAAGGATAGTCAAAGTCCGTCTCCCGAACCACTACCTCGACCCGGAAAATAGCTCTTATTTCCGTTGCTTTACGAGAGTCAATTTGATGTAGTATATCACCCACATAGTAGTAGATCAGCCGGGAAAGCCGGTCTCGCCGTTGGTTGGAGGACGATAGACCCAAAAGATAACGACAGTTAAAGTTGCTAACCACCTGGGTAAAGGTACGAGAGGGTGTCCGGTGGCACTCATCTACCACCAGAAGGCCGATCTTGTCACGCACCTCTCGCACCCGGCGGTACAGGGCGCTTACATGGGCCACCGTAACCTGGGGACCCACATTAAATTTTCCCTCACCAACAATCCCGACTTCTTCTGCTGGCACCTTGAGAAAGCGAACGAGCTTCTCCTTCCAATGGCCGAGCAGCGCCACATTCGGCACAATAATCATGGTGGGCTGTTTACGCTGGGATATCAAATAGAGAGCGATGACTGTTTTTCCGCTCTTGGCGTCACCAACCAGAGTCCCGTGGTCTCTGGCAATCACATCATCATAAGCCAGCTCCTGATAATCCTTTAGTACGCCATGGAATTGGAACTCAACAGGTTCGAGCTTCCGTTGGCGGTCAACCACCCGGTATTTCACGCCGAATTGCTGGCAGAGAACCAACAATTGGGAGAGAAATCCTCGTGGAATAAAGTAATGGTGTCTTTGTTCGTAGAGGCAGTGTATCTGAGGGGGAACGTTACCAAGCCACTCCCCGCGACTCTGACGAAACTCATATTCGGGATTAGTAAAGACGAGGCGGTCAGTTAGCTTCTTTTTGAACATCGGTGGCAGGGGCGCAGTGGGTACTTTGATGCGCTCTGAGACCACAATGTTCACTGCTCTTTGCATACCCGTCATGGTACCCATATCATGGTTCCATCCAGGACGCAAAATCCCCTCCCTCCTCCGAGTCAAACCAAGGGATTGTCTGCGACACCCCGACAATCTGCCGGAATAAAGCCGCACATTACCCCACGCATCGCCCTCGGCGCAGCAACTCCATCCAAGAGCAGCCGTCGACATTTATGTTATCGGCAATGTGCCAGCGAACCACAAAAAAGATAGGAAAAAACCTGGTATCCGCCCGATAACTACGGCTAGAAGCAAACATGCCCGGAAAGAAATGATGGTTTCATGTATAAAGCTTCGTATATTATGGCACTGCAACATAATAAATTCAAGGGCAAAAAACTACTTGGCCGAAAGCCAGAGTCCATTTACAATCGGACCATCACTATTGCCTAGTCGCCTTAATAAGGAAGGAGTTCACCGTTCATGAATGAGGTCCCCACTCTTGTTGAGCATTTGAAAAATCTTGCCCAAGGCTATCATGATACTCACCTGGCTTTGCAAGCGCAGTACCACAAAATGGAATCGCCAGAAGAGTTTTTGGTCGAACTCAAGCATCGAGAGGCGGCCCTACTAAGTCGTTTCCGACTCGTGCAGAAGCACTTACTAGACTCCCTAGAGGATGACGAACTGGAAAAGGCAATCGAACTTTCAAGGATATTCGACGAGATAAGGGTTATCAATGAGTTCGTCATCCAGACGCTGGTTGGGAAGGATAGCGAAACGGGCGAAGCAGAGGGTTGATTGGGAATTGTGGATTCAACTGGTCCTCGTTATTAATATGGAGACGAGGAAGTTGATGGAAATTACAAATCACAAAACCCAAATAACAAACAAATCCCAATGACCAAAATTCAAAATTCAAAACCCCAACATCAATTCAAAAAATAATCCCAAATATGTTTGGGGCATTGATTATTGGAATTTGAGATTTATTTGGAATTTGGTGCTTGGAATTTGGGATTTCTGGATGCGAAATGAGAAATGCTAAATGACGCTGGAGGCATAGCATCCAGCGTTTTCATTCTTTGACGAGCAAGAAATAGAGGGCCCCCGGATGTTTAAGATGCCCCGCGGCAATGCGGCCGAAAGGACCACTACCCCAGAATAGATCCACCCGTCCTGGACCACGTATGGCACCACCGGTATCCTGATTTAAGACATACCGGCCGAAGGGAGCCCAGCCCAGAATCACGCCGTCTTTGGCAAAGACCGGCTTCTGGCATTCAATGAAAGCAAGAGCTCCTTTAGGGAAAAGTGTGGAATCGGTGGCGATTGATCGACCTGGGGTGAGCGGAACTGCAATATTTCCGAAAGGACCTCCCTCAACTTTGCTAAAAAATACGTAGCTTGGATCGTAGGAAAAAATCTCTGCCATCTCTTCCGGATGTTGCTTCAGGTAGCGGCGGATAGCCTGCATCGACATGGCTTCCTTGGGTATCAGCCCTTTTTCAATCAGCAACCTCCCAATGGGCCCCCACGGCCTGCCGTTCTTGGCCGCATATCCAAGCCGAACATATTCACCATTTATCAGCCTTATCCGCCCGGAACCTTGAATTCTGAGGAAAAAACGTTCCACCGGGTCCGCCACCCAGACCAACTCATAACCCTGCCCGGCCAACTTGCCATCAAACTCGATATCGTCCCGGCTGTAGTAAGGGACCACCCGATTTCCCTCTGTGCGCCCCACCAGCCTAGTTCCCTGGTATTTGGTTCCAAAAAGCCCCAAATCGATCTTGAGCAGGTCATCCGGAACACCGTAGATGGGATAGCGGTAGTGGTCGTCCTGGGTAAGACTGCCCTGGATGGTGGGCTCGTAGTATCCGGTGAACAAAACCTCTTGCTCAACATTTCGGCCCACGGACCGGTAGACTATGAACTTCTCCCGAACGCTGTCTGCAAGCTCCGTCCAGGAATGACTTTCAGCCAGCAGCGCCAGAAAGGTCTCCAGGGTTCGCTTCATTCGGCTGACGGGAACTTCCTCGGGACCGAACTTGAAAAGTTTGTCCTCAGGCAGCCGTTCGTAATAGAGCAGGCTGTTTTGAACCGCCTGCACCAACAGCTCTCGGCTCAAGTCGTCTCTTTCCAGCTCCACCGATTGGGGAGGGACTTCCTGGAGAGGTTGCTCCGGCCTGCTAACGGGAGTTGCCACCCGCGACGGCCCACAGGCTGAGGCGAGCAATATCGTCAGAGACAAAAAAAACACCAATACCGATTTGGCACTAGTGTTCAAGTCATCATTTCGGGCGAGTCGCAAAGCGCCTCCTCCAACCGCGGCTGCCTAATGTCTGTATATCCGGTTCGACCGATTTTGCCGGTCTAGTTTTGCTATCAGCTTTCAGCCTTCAGCGATCAGCTGGAAACTCTATGAGCTTCGCGTCATTTCTTCGCGCTCGCTCCGCTCCGCTCAGTCCCCAACCTTACGATCGGGTCCCCAGTTTCTCAATTCGAAATTCGAAATTACTTCCCTATGCTCTATGCTCTATGCTCCATGCTTTAAGTACCCATATCCCAGGACGCCAGGTACTTCTCCTGTTCCGGGAGCAGTTCGTCGATCTCAATCCCCATGGCTGCAAGTTTGAGCTTGCCGATCTCTTGATCGATCTCCTCAGGCACTCCATAGACTTTGTTTTCCAGTTCAGTTCCCTTTTCGATCACATAAGAGGCCATCAGTGCCTGATTGGCAAAGCTCATGTCCATGACACTGGAAGGATGCCCTTCGGCAGCAGCCAGATTAACCAACCTCCCTTCCCCCAGTACATTAACACACTTACCATTCGACAACAGATATTCTTCTACGCTTTCCCGAATCTGACGCTTTTCCTTGCTCATCTCGGCCAGGGCCTCCAGGTCGATTTCCACATTGAAATGACCAGAATTGCAGATTATGGCCCCGTCTTTCATAACGGCAAAATGCTCCTCTCGGAGAACCTTAATATCCCCGGTCACGGTACAGAAAAAATCCCCCAGTTCAGCTGCGTTCAGCATGGGCATCACTCGATAGCCATCCATTACCGCCTCCAGAGCGCGCAAAGGATCTACCTCGGTGACGACTACGTTGGCCCCCATTCCCTGGGCTCGCATTGCCACGCCGCGACCGCACCAACCGTAGCCTGCCACCACAAAGGTAGAACCGGCAAGCAACCGATTGGTGGCCCGGATGATGGCATCCACCGTGCTCTGACCGGTTCCATACCGATTGTCGAACAGGTGTTTGGTGTTGGCGTCATTAACGGCAATTATTGGATAGGCCAGCACGCCTTCGGCGGCCATGCTTTTGAGGCGTATTACTCCTGTGGTGGTTTCCTCGGTTCCGGCAATGATTTCTTCCAAAAGATCTCGCTTCTCCGCATGGATTGTGCTCACCAGATCAGCCCCGTCGTCCATGGTAATTTGGGGTCTAACCTCCAGAGCCTGGTGTATATGGCGATAGTAGGTATCCGTGTCTTCGCCCTTGATGGAAAACACCGGGATTTTCTCGCTGGCAACCAAAAAGGCCGCCACATCATCCTGGGTGCTCAGCGGGTTGGAAGCGCATAAGTGCACTATTGCCCCACCTGCCTTGAGCGCCTGCATCAGCACGGCAGTCTCTGTAGTTACGTGCAGGCAGGCGGCGACCCGAACGTCTTGCAAAGGTTTCTCACGGGCAAAAGTATCTTTGATAGCATTAAGTACCGGCATTCCCTGGGCTGCCCATTCCACCCGATTTCCACCCATTTCCGCTAATGAAAGATCCTTTACATCATATTCCATACGAACGAAGTCCTCCTTCCAAAACTAAGCACCAGGAACTAGGCACTAAGCACCAGGGCTTAGAGTCATTATGCTACGCTGTCATTTGTTGTAATAGGTGTAACCGCAGACGGACGCAGACGTTCTTACATCAACAATCTAAAATCTACTCTATGCTTTTTCAAATTCGAATTTCGCAATTGTCCTTCGGACTCCCACCCTGCGGGCAGGTTCCCGGTTTCGAAATTCGAAATTATATCCCCCTGCTCTATGCTTTATACTCCCGCTTTCTCTCTCAGTTCGTCGGCTTTGTCAGTATGCTCCCAGGTGAAATCAGGATCATTGCGGCCAAAGTGTCCGTAGCAGGCGGTCTTCTTGAAAATCGGTCGCAGCAGCTTCAGGTGGCTGATCATATTAGCCGGCTTGAAACTGAAGGTATCACGCACGATTTCCACCAGCCGCTCCGGCGGGAGCTTGCCGGTGCCGAAGGTATCTATCATCAAGCTCACCGGCTCTGCCACTCCGATGCAATAGGCAATCTGAACCTCGCACTTGTCTGCCAGCCCGGCGGCAACAATGTTCTTGGCCGTGTAGCGGGCCATGTAGGAGCCGCTCCGGTCCACCTTGGAAGGGTCCTTGCCTGAAAAGCAACCGCCGCCATGGCTGCCCTGGCCACCGTAGGTATCCACGATGATCTTGCGTCCAGTGAGACCACAATCCCCCATGGGTCCGCCGATTACAAAACGACCAGTGGCATTGATGTAGTACATGGTCTGATCGTCCAGCATATCCTCAGGGATAGCCTTGCGGATCACCTCCTCGATAATCCCCTCCCGGAGGGTATCGTACTTCACCTGGGGTATATGCTGGGCTGCCACCACCACGGTGTGAACCCTTCTGGGAGTACCGTTTTCGTATTCCACCGTAACCTGCGACTTGCCGTCCGGGCGGAGAAAGTCCAATGACCCACTCTTGCGGGCTTCCGCCAGATGCTTGGTGATCCGGTGGGCGTAGTAGATGGGCATGGGCATAAGAACCGGGGTTTCGTTGCAGGCATAGCCGAACATCAGCCCCTGGTCTCCGGCGCCCTGTTCTTCGAAAAGACCTTCACCAGCGGTGACTCCCTGGGAAATATCCGGTGACTGCTTGTCTATGGAGGTCAGCACCGCGCAGGTCTCCCAGTCGAACCCCATCCCCGAATTGTTGTAGCCGATCTCCTTGATGGTTTCTCTTACGATCTGGGGCATATCCACCCAGGTGGTGGTGGTGATCTCACCGGCAATAATGGCCGTACCGGTGGTAACCATAGTCTCGCAGGCCACTCGACATTGTTTGTCCTCGGCCATGATGGAGTCCAGAATCGAATCAGAAATCTTATCGGCTATCTTGTCCGGGTGCCCTTCTGTGACCGATTCAGAAGTGAATAGATAGTTGGTTGTAGACATTTAAAACGCCTCCTTGTTTTAACTTCCAGCCATCAGCTTGTCATCTTCAGCAGTGTCCCTGCTCAACTGCAAACTGTATATCGAAGTCAGTTTAACCCAATATCAAAAATTTACTAGCCGGGCTAACCTTCATCAGCACTTTTTCCTGGCTCACGCGCTTGCCCTGACTGTCCCGTGCCTGATGGCGGGGAGCCTGCCTGCCCTGAGCCTGTCGAATGGGTCGAATGGGTCGAAGAGGTCTCATCGGCTTCCAGCTGTGCAGCTTGCCTGGCACTTTCTGCATTTCTCGCATTGCGCTGTTTCCTGCCAAAGGGGAACTGGGACGCGCTTTCTCCCGGTTCAACAACACCGGCGGAAATCAGAAGCTTGAAAGCCTCTTCCACGCTCATGCTCAAGGGGATAGTATCTTCCTCCGGCAACACCAGGAAGAATCCTGAGGTGGGATTCGGTGTCGTTGGAAGAAAAATACTTATCATCTTAGTGCCGCCCAGCTGCTCCTGGATCTCCCCCGATGTCTTTGCGGTGACGAACGCCAAGGAATAGACCCCCTGTCTGGGATATTCCACTAGAACAACCCGCTTGAACGCATCATGGGCGTCGCCGAAGATCGCCAGAATAAGTTGCTTAACCGCCACATAAAGGGGGCGCACCAAAGGGATCTTAGAGACCATATACTCGCCGAAGTCAACTACCCGTCGTCCAATGTAATTCTTCACCAGAACCCCGGTTACCAGCACTATTGCAATGAATAGGGCCAGCCCGAGACCCGGAATCTTGAAGGGAAGATAGGCTTCAGGATGGAATTTTTGGGGGATCACGCCCAGGGCCCGGTCCATCAGCCCCAGAATGGCTGAGATCACGAAAATAACCGCGCCCAATGGAAGGATGACGAGGAGGCCGGCAAGAAAGTAGCCGCGAATTATGGATTTAAACCAATTAAGGAATCTCATGTTCTGGTTATCTACTGGTCATCGCTACCACCGGCCGAGATCGATTGTTCTCGTCTACCAGTATGACCTTCGGCTGGTGGTCTGCCAACTCCTCTTCATCCAGCAAAGCGTAAGTGGTTATTATAATCAAATCGCCTGGTTGGCCTTTGCGAGCAGCAGCACCGTTGAGGCAGATTTCCCCGGATCCTTCGGGCCCAACTATGGCATAAGTATCAAACCGTTCCCCGTTGGAGAGGTTATATACCCCCACCTGCTCGTACTCCGCGATATCTGCCTGAACCATGAGGCTTTGATCGATGCTCAAACTGCCCTCATAGTCCAAACACGCAGCCGTAATCCGGGCCCGATGTATTTTGGCTTTCAGAAAAATACGCTGCATAGCCTGATCTCCTCCGTGTCTATGAAATTTTGCCTTCCATTCCAGTGAACTCGGACACGGTAGCCAAGCATGCAAAAAGCCTCCAAGACGACTGTCCAGAAGGCTCAATCACTTTCCGGATCTGGCTGCGATCTTGACCGCGTTTCCGTCGGCCTGATCGACTGGCTCACTACCGTCTCAGTCCACTAGAAGGATCCAAGCGGATTATGCTATCATTATAACCTATGATGAATACCACGACTATTTTCTAACGTCAACCGCTTTTGCAGCTGGTCAGTCGAGCATGGCGTCCCCATTTCGCTTACTTTTTCCCGCTCTTTTTATGCAGGGCACGTGCCAGCCGTAAAAAGTCCTCAAGACCAAGACTCTCTGGCCTCTTACGGGATTCAATGGCCGCTTCCTCCAAAGCCGTGCCAACAGACTCAGGAGTCAGATCAGGGAGATTACTGGCCAGCAGACTATTTTTTATGGTCTTGCGCCGATGAGAGAAAGCCGCCTTCACCACCTGGAGAAGCCAGGGGGATTCCACCCTCGGTGTCAGCGGGCATTTCCGAAATGTAAGACATATGACCTGAGAGTCCACCTTGGGCGGAGGGTGGAACTGCGATGGTTTAATTCGCATAAACCGTTTGCGCTCACTATGATAGGCGGCCATTATCGAGAGGATGGAGTTATCCTTGCTACCTGGCCCAGCCAGAACCCTTTCCGCCACTTCATTCTGCAACATCAGTACCGCTTCCTGGATGCAGTCCGCTCCTTCCATTAGTTTGAACAAAACGGGGCTGCTGATGTTGTAGGGTAGATTGCCAATGATCTTCAATTTTCTCTTGAACCGGTCATGCAGAGCAACGAGATCAAGTTTCAATATGTCCATGCACTCTACACCTACGGTTTCCTCACCGGTTTTCGCCCTAAACTGCCTGTGTAAGAATGCCGCCAGCTCTGAATCAATCTCAACTGCGATCACACGGGCGCCGCTTTTGCTCAAGGGCAAAGTCAGAGCTCCCAGTCCCGCTCCGATTTCCACCACCACATCTCCCGGCTCGGGATGAATTGCGGCCGCGATTTTTCCTGCGGTTGCCTGATGAATGAGAAAGTGCTGACCAAGGCTTTTGGCCGGTCTTTTGCCGAGTATCTTCAGCGCCTGCTGAGGAGAGATCATGCTCCCCGCTCCCAAGCCCGCCACGGGGCTTTGCGGTCTATCTATTCGCCCGTGTCATCAGTATCTTCCGTAGTTAGACTGGGTTCTCCCTGAAAACGAGGCGAACTAGTGAATTTGTAGGTCAAAAAATAGGCCAGCACAGCGGGCAAGATTCCCAAAAGCACACCGCCATGCAACATTGCCACCGTCACATTCCCACCCAGCTTCATTAGAGAGAACACCGAGTACTTCGTGGGCAAGGTCAGCTCAGACATTCCCAGGACGAAACTCCCCAGACGATAGCTGCCGTAGTAAAAAATAGGAATGGTCAATGGATTGGCCACCCAAACCCCCAGCGCCGCCGCGAGTTTGCTACCCCGCAGGGCCGCGGCCAGAGCTATGGCCAGCACGGTGTGTAAGGGAATGGTTGGTGTTATGCCAACGAAAACCCCAATGGCGATCCCCAGAGATAGATCACGGGGTCTGCCCCGCAACTCCTGGAGCTTTCGCACAAACTCCCGCCACCAGTAAAGTGGACTCAGCATTTCCTTGGTCGGTTTTAATAGTGACATAAGAAAAACAGCAGGTGTGAGAGCAAAGAGGTCATTTCATCATACTGAGAAATGGCTACGCGCTTTATGCCATGGGCCCAAACACCGTATGTTCAATAGTTGCGGTAATATCTTCAAGCTCGAAGACTACGGCGTAAAGCTCTTCAGTGGATTGTCCTGGATTGATGCAGATAGTCTTCCCGATCCGATCCCAGTAAGTACCGCTGATCTCTGACGATTCGTGGATATGACCGTGCAGGGTCAGATAAGGCTGATACTTCTCAACGAATGCCCTTATGGCCTGGCTACCAATCCAACGGCCATCAAAAAGTCTATCCAGATTGGTGCGAAAGGGCGGAGAATGCATAACGTACACGGTCTTACGATAATCTCGAGCCGTTGGCAGCTCCTCCAGTTCTTCCTCAATGGACATCACACTGGCGAAGTATCGACGCGGGTCAACTACAACAATCTTTGCACCTTGGCTGACACAGGCAGTACATCGCTGCTGGTCGACAACATCTTTCTGCAGATCTCTACGTTCGCCGTCTTTGATGGTAAAAGGCGTAGGTGGAACATGAGCATATCCGACCAATTCATAACCAGATCCCAGCTCATGCTTTTCACCATGAAGCAGCCGCAGTGTGCCCTTTGCTACCAAAATCCCGAGGTGGACGTTGCTCGCCTGCCAATCATCATTGCCGAGCATAGCATAGATGGTGGTTTGTGGAGCTCTGGAACGAAAATCCTGAATCTTGGGCTCTAAATAAGAGAATATGAAATTTCGTTGCTCTTGCAGGGAGGATTTAAAGGGGCCGTGGATAGGCAGCATGTCGCCCCCAATGATTATCGTCTGAGCTTTTCTTTGTTCAGCCAGCTCAAATAGTTCTTGATAGTGCTCTTTGTTTCCATGGAGATCGGAGGTGTAGACAACAACCATGTCCCCTTTCCAATGGCGAACTCCGGTGATTTAAGGCCTCTTCAGTTTGGCCGGTTTGGCCAGTGCCCAATCCGAAATCTCAAATCCCAAGCACCAAATTACAAATAAATCTCAAATTCCAATAATCAATGACCCAAACATATTTAGAATTCTCTTTTTTAGGATGATGTCAAGGTTTGGAATTTTGAATTTCGGTCATTGTTATTTGTTTGTTATTTGGGTTTTGTGATTTGCAATTTCCATCAACTCCCGCCTCTCCATAGCACGAACGAGGATGAGTTAAATTCTAATTCCTTAATTCCGCAATCCCAAATCCGCAATCTGCAATCCATCCGGGCTGCCGGCTGCATGCTGTGCTCTATAAATCCAGCATCCTTTCTACTGCTGCCAAGGCCTGCTGCCGAACCTCTTCCGGAATTTCAATATTGGGCTCCATCTCCTCCATGGACCAGAGCACCTTTTCCAGGGTGATGCACTTCATATTGGGGCACACCCCTCGTTCGGTTACAGGCACGTATTCCACCGCGGGATTTTCTTTCCGCAGTCTATGCAGAATCCCGGTCTCCGTACCCACAATAAGAGTACTGCCCTGATAGGATTGTGCATAACGAATTATGCCGCCAGTGCTGAGAGCCTCATCGGCAGCATCGATTACATCCGGCCGGCACTCGGGGTGAACCAGCACCTTGGCCTCCGGGTATCGTGCTCTTTGTCTGTTCACATCATCAACCCCGATCTTCATGTGAGTCGGGCAATATCCAGGCCACAGATGCATTTCCCTACCGGTCTTGCGCATGGCGTAATGCCCCAGATATTGGTCCGGGACGAAAAGAATGGGCCGCTCCCTATCCATGGCCTCTACTACTTGCACCGCATTGGCAGAAGTGCAGCAGATGTCGGATTCTGCCTTTACCGCAGCGCTTGAGTTAACATAGCAGACCACCTGGACCCCGGGATACTTGGCCTTCTCCTGCTTCAATTGGTCGGCAGTAATCATATCAGCCATGGGACAGCCGGCCTCCTCATCGGGAAGCAGCACCGTCTTCTGCGGCGACAGGATCTTGGCGGTCTCTGCCATAAAATGGACGCCGCAAAAGACGATCACTTCAGCATCGGTTCCGGCCGCCTTGCGACTCAACTCAAGGGAATCTCCAGTATAATCAGCAACATCCTGAACTTCCGGACGTTGATAGTTATGGGCCAGGATAATTGCGTTGAGTTTCTCTTTTAGCTTTGTGATCTGTTCCAGCAAACTTTTACTCATCCCTACTCCCTGCAATCATAAACTCAAATTCGATGCGATTCTAATAGCAAAAGAGTCAAATAGTCAAATAGTACATTGAGCATTGCACCTTTGGCATTGGGGATTTCGCATTCCGATGCCTGCCATCATTACCGGTATTCTTTGCTGTGCAATGAGAAATGAGAAGGCGCAAAAAAAGTCCCCATCGGCCCAACCACACGAAAGCCGATGGGGTCAAGAGAAAAGGGAGGGAACATTATGGGAGCGATATGCTCATTTTTATGTTTATGCAAACAAAGTGCCAACATAACAGAGAAACAAGAATAATATTCCCCGTCTGTTCCTGCATATCTGTCAAAAAAAGTCCCCCGTTGACCCGGCACAAGAATATCCAATGGGTCCTGAGGAGACTGTCGAGTAATTTATAAACCCAACCAGAAGCCTATTTAGCCCGGATATCTCATGAATTGGTGTCGCGAGATCACGAAGATGGGCGTGCCACCGGGCAATCGCAGGGTGTTGGTTCCGAGGCGTACCTGAACGGTACGTCGCAGCTACCGACACCCGAGGACGCCAGGAACGACGGCCATATCCGTGGTCGCATCAAGTAATTGATGAAATATCCGGGCTAGATTTGCACCCAATCAAGGTTTCCAAACGATGCCAAAAGTGTAGAGAATAGTCGAACTCGCTGTGGGGGTTTCCTGTTCGCAGGGATCGTATCGAGAGAGGGAGACCTGGCTAAGGTCTTTTTCAAGGTTGAATTATGTTTGGAATTAATCAGTGGATGTTTATTTTTGGAGAGGAATAAGAAAACCCCTAACCTGCACGATAACTTAGTCGTAGTCAAAACCTAATATTGATGGATACCGCTTTAGCTGGTATTACACAAGTCTGTTCTCCGAAGGCTCCTCTAAAAGAGCTGCTGGCAACTATATCACAAAACGAAGTCTGTATAGGATTGCCCTCTTCGTCAAAACAAAAAACCGCCATTCTCGTGCCACCTGGCGGCGGCGATTGCTTAATTTGGTAAAAAACACGTAAAAGCTTATTGCCACCGCTATCTGTATCTACCTTGTAATTTATTATTTTCAAATAAAGATTGCTGACTATGCCACTGAACTCTCTTCTCCGTTGCCTGCTCAATATCTTGACCTTCTTCGCTATAATATCTTTGACCGCCGCAGGATTAACATAGCCTACCAGTTCTGTGCATACATTCCTCCCTTCGATATCTTCTCTTTCAACCTCAATATTTTCCACATAACCGGAAACTATCGTTTCAACCAGGTCCTTCCGCAGTTGGAAATCGTCCACAACACTCGTGGAAGCTACAAAGGTCTTGTATCTTTCTATGGCCTTTCTCAAAGCCATAGCGTATGAGATTTCCTTGGCAGCCAGCAGGGATTCGCTATCTCCATATTGATAGCAGTAGTCGCCGCGTATCTTTACGCGCTCAGCAGAGGCCGCGGCTGGTAGTATTATCACCACCAATGCAAGCACCAGAAAGAATCTGTGTTGTTTTCTGGTCATTCTATTCCATTCCCATGACTCTATCCTTCGCGATGTTCTTTCATAATTTCGTAAAGGTACTGCAGGTCGCTTTCCGAGATTTCTGTGAATTCTATACCAACCCCCAAACGTGCTCCACTCTCACTGGCGTCAAGGACAGTAGACCACATTACCTTGCCAGCAGCATTCATGGTTGGACGACCCGGAATCTTGATGACCATTCGAAAACTACCCTCTATCTCTGGGAACTGGTCACAAGAGATAAACAACCCTTTAGGAGTGAAATTCTCTATCACCCCTTCGATTTCAGTTTCGGCGACCAGCAAAGTCACAGTCCATTTTGCTTGAGCCCTGGGAAACTCTCGTCTTTCTGTTGGGTCAGACATATTTGAGATCCCTTTCATTTCGAGTAGCAAGGATTTTGAGAAAGCGGCAGGGCCTTACTGACCCTGCGGCTTCAATTATACAATTGATTATAAGCTTAGTCCTCGAACTCCCATTTCAATCCAGTAAAACCGATATTCCGCTGCTTGGCTTTGCGGACAAATGCAGGCGGCACCGTGACCAAATTCCCACCTGGGCCAGGGCGCCTAACGAAGGCGTTTTAACTCCACCCTCCTATTCTGGGCCCGTCCTTCCTCAGTGGCATTCGATGCCACCGGCTGTGTGAGGCCATATCCCTTGGCTTCAAGCCGACTGGGGTCAATACCTTTGCTCACCAGGTAATCCTTCACTTTCTCGGCGCGCTTTTCAGACAGCCACTGATTGTATTTTGCGGTCCCTCTGTTGTCCGTATGACCCTGGACTTCCACCTCCATTTCGGGATTTTTCTCCAGAATGCTAGCTACCTCGTCCAGTAATGGATAGGCCTCAGTCCTTATGTAAGAGCTGTTGCTATCATATAAGGTCGTCGCCTGGAGACTCCAACACCCTGCTTCGTTTACGGTAGCTCCCTTGGGAGTATTGGGGCATTGGTCCAAATAGTCAGCTACGCCGTCACCATCACTATCAAAAGGACAGCCAGAGTTGTCTACCGCCACCCCCGGCGGTGTGCCAGGACACTGATCTAGATAGTCAGGCACCCCATCACCGTCACTGTCAGGTGGGCAACCTCGCGCGTCCACGGTGATCCCTCTCGGCGTATTGGGACATTTATCCATCTCGTCCACCACCCCATCGCCATCACTGTCCAAAAGAGATGCCATCGCTTACTCTGCTCATTTCTTCAAGAACCGTTCTTCCTTCTTTTTTGTCCGCAAAAGAGACCGTGTGAAAATTTATTTCTCGCCGTTCCGCGCCCAATGTCTCTTGCGCTTGCAGTGCTTCTATATCCAAGTTCTCCTCACCATCGGAGAAAATGATAATCGCCGTTTTCCCTGGAGGCATATCTTTCAGAACTTCGACTAGATCTACAATCCCCCTTCCCAAAGGTGTCTGGTTGCCAAAAATTTTCCCCTTTTCTTGCAGGTTTTCAATAGCACCTCCAAATGAATTACGATTGTATTTTTCTGGTCCAATCAGGGTTTTACTCGGTGGAAATATCTGAATTGCACCCACATAGCCCAGTTCAGGAATACGTCTGTTCATGGCAGACAGTATATCCTTGGCTTGTTTCGCTTTCGTTGGAGTCGCACCCTGGTTGGTCAGAAACATTGAGCCTGAATGATCTACGAGAATGATAAAATTCTCGATTTTGGGTACCAGCCTCTCCTCTGCCAGGGCAACCCCAGCCACCGATATCACTACAATCAGAATCAAACTAATGAAGCTTACTATTCTCGTGCTATTCATGATAAACCCTCTCCATCTCTCTCAGGTTAGTGTGTCACGTTTCTTCTATCTATAAGAAACGCCTTAGACCTAACCGATCATTGGGTTGTCGAAAACCGCTAGCCCGGATATTTCATGAATTGCTGTCGCGAGATCACGAAGATAGGCGTGCAACCGGGCAACTCGTCCCGCGGTACCGCGGGATTGGTTTCCGTAACTGAACGGTACGTCGCAGGGGGAGCCTGTCCTGCCTGTCCCGAGCGTAGTCTCGGGGAGCCTGTCGAAGGAACACCCGAGGACCTCAGGAAGGACGGCCATATCCGTGGTCGCAGCAGGTAATTCATGAAATATCCAGGCTAAACGTAGTCCAAGTTAAAAGCAAGACTTCAGATTAATTGCGAAAACGATACGTCCAGAATGA